>CAKZKB010000284.1 GCA_937121005.1 uncultured cyanobacterium
ACCATCGTCGCGAACTTTGCCAGCTAGCGACGATCGCAAAACTTGCCGACAGCAACAGCAACACCCACAATACCCCACCCGGCATAAACGTCAGGATGCCAACGCCGCGCAAAATCCACACGAACAGCGTTAATCCCAGGGTGACTAAAAACGCAGCAGACACAGTTTGTTTCTGACTCCTTTAGGCGTGCATCTACTTTTATTTAGTAGCGCGGAACGTTGGCATCGACAGCGATCGCGTAGGCATCGATGCCACCGACCACATTTTTCACGTTACTAAATCCCTGGCTGGCTAACCACTGGCACATTTGCGCCGATCGCATTCCGTGATGGCATATAACGATGGTTTCGGCATGGGGATCGAGTTCGCTGGCGATATTATCGCTCCACTGTCGAGACTGGGAAAGGGGGTAGTTGGCGAAGCGATCGAGACTGGCAACCTCAATTTCTTGGGGTTCGCGCACGTCGATAAACTGAACCTTGCCCTCGTCGGTGCTGAGTTTTTGCGACAGTTCCTCGACGCTAATTTCGGTAAATGGGCTTGCGGCATTCATGTAGGACTGGTCGCTTGGGTCTACGCCATCGATTGTAGCACTAACCAGCACATATCGAGTATGGGATGTTAATGTAGAGAGATTCCATTTCCTCAGTCCTTACCCAACCAACGAGCTCGTTATGCCGAAATTGTCAGGAAAAACTGCTTTAGTGACGGGTGGCGGCCGGGGAATCGGAGCCGCGATCGCCCGCAAACTGGCAGCAGAAGGAGCCAACGTTGCCCTGACTTATTCGAGATCCGAAACTCAAGCACACCACGTCGCCACTGAGTGTGGCAATTTTGGCGTTCGTGCTGAAGCGATCTGCGCCGATGCGGCCGATCGAGCGATAATGACCCAATTGGTCGATCGCGTTGTAGAAAAGTTCGGACAGTTAGATATTTTAGTCAATAATGCCGCAATTTGTCCGGTTGCTTCCCTAGAAGAGTGTAGCGACGAAGAGTTTGACACCATTATCGATATTAACGTTCGCGCCGTTTTTCTGCTGACTCGCGCGGCTGCTAAAATTATGCCTCCTGGCGGTCGGATTATCAATTTTGGCAGTGCTTCCGGTCAAAATGTCCAGTTTCCCAACGAGAGTTTGTATGCCATGAGTAAGTTTGCGATCGCGGGATTCACTCGTGCTTGGTCCCGAGATTTAGGTTCTAAAGGGATTACTGTCAACTGCTTGCAACCGGGGCCGATCGCCACCGATATGACCCCAGAAACGGGAGACTTCGCCCAGATTTACCGCGATCGCACTGGCTTAGGACGCTATGGAAAACCCGAAGAAGTGGCCGAACTGGTGGCTTTTCTGGCGAGTCCAGAAAGTAGCTACATTACGGGAGCCTGTCTGAACATCGACGGAGGCTACAGCGCTTGATTCGATATGTTTTCATGGGTCTGGATGTAGTGTTTCATGGACTCCAGTAACTGCTGCAACTCTTTAGAACTCTGAGAACGAACTGGAGAATAACAGTAGCGGAGCAGTGTTTTATAAATGGTTACCAGCCGAGCTTCAAAATCAAGTTCCGACGGCACATCGATTAGCGAGCCTCCAAACGACGGCACATCTCCACGCTGACAATAACAAGCGTAACTGATGCGTCCAGATTTAGCACGTTTGCTGCTGCGACTTCCCCAATGAAAAATGTATTGATCCCAACAAGTGAGCGTTCCTGCTGAAGTGGGCAAAGCTCGGATATCTTGAAGATTGAATGTTGGCTTTACTTCTGGATTGCTGATAGATTGCTTGTAGGTCAGATCCCGATTAGCAGGCACGACATATATACAGGAATTCAGCAAATTGGCTTCGGTGACAGCGATCCACAGTGTCAGAACCATTGGCATCCCGTTAGCATCAATGGTATTCGTATATTCACCATCTCGATGCTCTTTGAAGCCTTGGCTAGTATCGGTGGGATCGACATCATAAACCCACATACTGGGGAAGAGTTTGTAACCCGAACCCAACATAGCCGTCAAAACAGGATCGAAATAGAACAGCGATCGGTAAAAAACATCGTAAACTAGGGCAAACCCTGGATGAAAACCAGCTTTCTTGACCCGATCGATACAGGCGTACATCTCTCGCGTCGCCGATGAAGGCAAACCGAATTCCGTCTGAAAGTATCGTTCTTCTTGAAGTTGTAGTTGATATTTGCCAAGTTGCCGAGCTTCAATAGCTTGACCTGGCAGTTGAGAACCATCGAACGGTCGATCGCAGATGGTGCTATCGGGACTCAGATCGCGCCAGAAATTAATGTCTTGCGATCGCTCCAGCAACGGCAACAAGTTTTTTATATCGTATCCCTGGTGGATCTTGTGCTGAGCAACGGTCTTGTTATCAGTTGATTCCAGACCGAGCAAGTTTGAATTTACGGGTGAATTCATGATTGTTCTTAGCGATTCGAGTAACTTCAATGCAACAAGTGTGACGGACAAGACAAAACCAATCGAAAGTGCCAAGATTCAGGTAGAGCGATGCGCTCCGAATCCCAGACGGATCTCTCAAAAATCAAACCGCCTCTGTCCCACGTCATGTGTGAGGATATTTTCTGAATGGTTTGAGTTCAATTTTAGGAAACCGCTATCTACATAGTAACGGAGATAACGGCTTAAGAGATGGGTATCGACTGAGGGACAAGAAATATCCGTACCCTTTACCCCCCGCAGGGTATTTTGGCAGTCAAACTCCATGACGACTGACGACATTTCTAAATAGGTGCGATCGCTTCCGGGCATTGTTTCTGTTAAAAGAGGTAACACGGGCCCCAATTCCTCATCGAATTCCGGATCGTTGACGTTCTGTAGCCGATCGAGCCAGCGATCGTACTCAATTAACTCAATTGGAGATCCCAACATGGCAATTTTAGCGAACATTTCATTCCAAGAGAAGGGCTGAGGATTCACCAAATGAAAAATTTCGCCTAGAGAGTTTTCCTGCATAGAAAGATGGACGATCGCCCGACTCATATAGTCTACAGGAGTTACATCCATTACCGCCGTATCGTCTAGTTTGGGAGCGCACCCCATTTGAGTAAAGCATTTGAGGAGCCGAGAAAACAAATCTTCAGTATTAGACGCTCCCGTTTGTGAATGTCCGGCGATAAATCCGGGACGGTAAATTGTCGCTGGTATTCCCCGTTCGATCGCCGCTTCGATCGTCTTTTCAGCAATCCATTTGCTCTGACAGTAGCCGCCGTAAACCTCGCTACACTCGAGCAAACTATCCTTTTCTAGAATCGCTGCTTTCGTTCCACAGTAGCGCGGCGACTCAAATACACCGACTGTGGAAATGTAGTGAACGGGTTTGACTTTAACGGTACTGGCTAAGCGCAGAATTTCGTGAGTCCCGCGCACGTTTGCATCGCGCACGGCAATATAAGGATAGATGATATTCACCCATGCACCCGCATGATAGATGACATCGACGCGATCGCCTAACTGGTAAAATTGTTCTTCTTCCAATCCTAACAGAGGTTGAGATAAATCTCCCAAAACGGGAACGATGCGAGAGAGAAATGCTTTATTCTCGAGTACGGAGTTGAGACGGCGACATTTTAAATTAGCAACAATCTTCTCTTTGGCTTCAGAAAGGCTGTGACAGTTACGCACCAGGCAATAAATATTGGCGCGAGTTTGCTCTAACAATTGCGCGAGTAAGAATGCACCGAGAAATCCCGTCACTCCAGTGAGGAAAATACCTTTTGGATCTGTTAAGGACACTTTTGAGTCTGTAAAGGCCCGGATGCTCGGTTCTAGGGTAGCTTCAGCCAGCATATCGCCAACGTTCATCCCATCGAGGGGACTGCTAGAATCGGTATGGCGAAGGGGTTCGATCGCTCGAGCCATCCCAGCGATAGTCGGATCTTCAAAAAACGAATGCAGGGGAAAATTGACCCCAAAATGCTCTTGTACCTGGGAAAGCAACTGCACGATCGTCAGCGAATGTCCTCCCAATTCCGAGAAGTTGTCGAAGGCACCCACTGGAGAAATATCGATCGCTTCAGACCAAATTTGAGCCAACTCCATCTCGATCGGGTTTCGTGGTGCAACAAATTCTCGTTCGAGTAGGGGACGATTTTTTTGCGGTGCGCGGAGCGATCGCCGATCGATCTTACCGTTAGACATGAGGGGAAACGCATCCAAGAACACAAACGCCGACGGAATCATATAATCGGGAAGTTTTTGTTTTAAGAAGTTCCGCAGTTTGGGCCCTAGCGCTTCTTGGCTTTGCATGGGATTATTGGCATAAGCGCTCCAAGGTTGGCGATCGCGCTGGCGATGCAAAGTAGGAACGAGTCCCTCGATCTTCGCTTCTAATCCATTGCGCACGAACAGCACGTCGTAGCAGCCATTGCTACCGTCTCCCGACCAAGTAATTTTGACAGTGTAGGGAACTTGCGCTTCAAAATTCCACCAATCTTCCGGTTCGATTCCCCCTTCTAAGAGACTTTGACGCAACTCGCCAGCCGTTAGCGGACACTCAGGATCCGAGAGTAACGATACAGCTTGTATATCCTGCCAAATGCGAGCATTGGGGACGCGAGTAATTTTGAGTGCGTCAAAATCAGCGCTTTCGAGTTGCGATCGCACTGTTTCTAAACTCAACTTATCCCCTTGCCAATCTAACTGCAAGGGTTCTACAGTCGATTGTTTCTCAGATTCACCAATATGCAGCACCACGTCGTAACGAAACTTCGTCAGTTCGTTACAAGCGCGACCCCGCTTGATTTGAATTTCGACATCGCTAATTTTCGGTAAATCCTCCCGTAAGGCGAGGAAAAATGCCGGATCGATTAGCAGCTTTTTCTCTTGGACAATCCGTTCTCCAACCCGTTCGCGCAAAGCAGCGATCGGCAGAGATGCAGGTGCTTGGTAAAGCTGTACGGAGGTATGAAATACTTCTAAAAAAGGCAGACTTTCGAGATCGCCGAGAAAAATACGTCCCCCAGGCGCGATTGACTCCGCGAGAGTTTTGATGACTCCGACTAAGTAATCCATGCTGGGAAACATGGGAATCACTGAATTAATAATAGCGACATCAAACGATCCCGTTTCGATTGCTTCTAACTCATGTGCTGGCGTAGCATAAAGTGCCACTTTAGAAGCCAGATCGCTGCTGCGAATTTGCCCGTCGATGAACCGAATCGCTTCTGAAGAGAGGTCGGTTCCGATGTAAAAATCGCACTGAGTCGCGAGGCGAAAGAGCAACATTCCCGTCCCGCAACCAATTTCTAGGATTCGCTGCGGTTGTAACTCTAAAATCCGCGCCACCGTATCTTCAACCCACTCTTCGACTTGTTCGGTGGGGAGTGCTTTCCCTGTATAGCTATCGTTCCAGCCCCCGACATGGAGACTTGCATCCCACTCCTGGGAGGGTTTTTTGTAGGCTTCATCCCAAATTTCTTCCCATTGTTGTACCCGTTGTTCCTCCACCACCGATCGCGATTCATCCGACGATCGCGACACGATATAAGCCACCAAACGCTTGTCGTTGACTGTATCCTCCCGCACGATGACGGTGGTTTCTTTAACTCCCGGATGTTGGCTCAAAGCGGCTTCGATTTCACCCAGTTCGATCCGCAGACCGCGAAGTTTGACTTGGTTGTCAATTCGTCCTAGATACTCGAGATTTCCATCGGGTAAGTAACGCACCAAGTCCCCTGTTTTATAAACGCGATCGCCCGATTCTGGAGAGAGGGGATTGAGAATAAATTTTTCTTGATTGAGTTGGGGACGATTGAGATACCCTCGAGACAAACGACTCGCACCGCCAATATGTAATTCTCCCGGAACTCCAGGAGGAGCGAGTTTTCCCGACTCTAGAAACAGGTAAATTTTCGCCCCATCAATAGGTTTCCCAATCGGAACCGCACCGTCTCCCGGTTCCACTTTACAAACGGTTGAATAGATCGTTGTTTCTGTCGGACCGTAACAGTTCCAAACATGAGGGCTTTTTTCGAGCAAGCGATCGGCGAGATTGCGCGTTAAAGTATCGCCGCCACTGATAATTTTAAACTGTGGGTTTCCTTCCCATCCCGCATCGAGAAGTAAATGCCAAGTCGAGGGCGTACTTACCATAATAGTTGCTCGCGATCGCGTCATCAACTGCCCTAATTGTTGTCCGTCTCGGGTCGCTTCCCGACTGGCAATAACTAATCGCGCTCCCACTGCTAGCGGGGAAAAAATCTCCATTACTGAAGTGTCAAAGCAAATGCTGGCGACCGCAACTAAAGTATCGCGATCGGCGATATCAAAAAACTTATCCGTGTAGTGAATAGAAGAAACAACTGTACGATGAGTGATTTGCACTCCTTTTGGTTTTCCTGTCGAGCCAGAAGTGTAGATAATATAGGCTAAATTTTTAGAATTAACGGCTGTATCTAGATTGTCGCGATCGTACTCCGCTATTTCTCCTAACGCTTTGTCTAAGCTGACCCACTGCAACTTCTTCTCAGAAGGAGTTACTAAATTTGACATTTGCCCCCGCAATTTTTCTTGGGTGAGGACAATAGACAAACCGGCATCCTCAATCGTAAAAGCCAATCGTTCTGAGGGATAAGCTGGATCGAGGGGCACGTATGCACCTCCTGCTTTCAGGATGCCTAACATACCAACAACCATTTCCCAAGAGCGATCGCAGCACAACCCTACTAGCGTTTCCGTGCCGACTCCCGAGGCTTGCAAATAGCGAGCCAATTGATTAGCCTTTTCGTTCAATTCTAAGTACGTTATTTCCCAATCTTCAAACACTACGGCGACCGCGTTTGGCGTTTGTTGAACCTGTTGCTCGAATAGCTGGTGCAGGCATTGAGAAGATGCACTATTGACGTTATTGATGGTATCTATGTTGGGTCTTTAGAAAAACAACACGATTGTATCACACTGACTCCGATGGTGTGACGAAACGAACAAAAATTTACATATCTTAACTTAAACTTAAGGCGTTCCTCGTGGTTTCTTAGTGTTTCTGCGGCTTCCACCAGGCAGTGTATCCCCAGTAAATCGCGTATAGGGACACAGTAGCCACCATGGCTGGCAGCGTCTCAATAACATTATCCGACAAATTGAGTCCAAACCGCCAAATTAACGAGGTGACAATTCCCAAAGCCATCATCGCGATCGCCACAGAGGTATTGAGGGGTAGCCGAAACACTCGTACTACTAAAAGGGGGCCCAGAGAAGCGCCGAGAGTAGACCATCCTAAAGACCCCAAGGCAAATACATTGGTATTCCCAGCCAAGGCAATACATAAAATGATGGCAGTTGCGGTTAGCGTCCCCAGTTTCGTCAGGTTGAGTGTTACCAGTGCCGACA
The DNA here is from genome assembly GCA_937121005.1 of uncultured cyanobacterium. Lineage (GTDB taxonomy): Bacteria > Cyanobacteriota > Cyanobacteriia > Cyanobacteriales > Geitlerinemataceae > CAKZKB01. Next base: position 7,356 of record CAKZKB010000284.1, read on the forward strand.
TGACAGCAATGGCACGACTGCCTTTACCGTGACTGGCTAAGAACCCTCCCACCGTATCGTAATCCCCTTCTTCTGAGGCGATACGCAAGCGCTTGTAGACGAACAACCACGTCAGGGTATCTCCAACCACCCAGCCAACGGGCAACCAAATGGCTGAGATACCGACTTGGTAGGTAAAGCCAATCATGCCAGTAAACATCAAACCACCGTGAGCGGTGGCAAAAGCAGAGAGCGCCGTGAGCCAGAAATTGACCTTGCGATCGGCTAGGAGATAGTCCGTCGTGGTGTTTTCTTTGCGAGTTGCCGAGTAGATCCCTACGCCAGCAAACAACAGGAGGAAGGCTATAAAACTAATGGTAATGACAGATCGATCGCTCAATGGGAGTTCCTCGCTAGTATTAACTGCTACAAGATTTGAGTACCCAACCAAGAATAACACCTAGCCCCCCAAAACGCACCGCGAACCAAAACGGTTCCCAAACTGAGAAGAGTGCCTCTAAGTCTGATTCTAAGGCTTGCAGGCGATCGCGTGCGGCTTGCAATTGACGGCGCAATTCTGGGGAGGAATTTTTGCGGACTTGGCGCTGCAACCGTTCCTCTTGGCGTTCGAGTTCTTCGTGCGCGACTAAGGTTTGGCGCAGGCGATCGTAGCGCTGTTCGATCGCTGCTAGCGCCTGTTTTGCTTCCTCGATCCCGGTTTCTAACTCGCGATCGTGCCAAGGCGTTTCGTCGCCATTGTCGCGCATCCATTGCCCCCCATCTTTACTATTTGAAGTCGCGATCGATCGCTACTATAGCATAGCCAGCAACACATAACTAAGTTTATCTTTTAGATCCAGGTGCAGGCCTTTGAGTACGATACCACTGCGCCAACCGTTCGACCGGAACGCCGAGAAAATAACCGACGATCGTCAGTTGGTTGACCCAAGTTGTTTGCCAAACGCCCAACTTTTGCCAGCGTCGCCCGGAAGTCAAAACCGGATCGGGAACGATCGCGATTTGTCCCAGTTTTTGCAAGCGACGCACCAGATCGAAATCTTCTAACAGGGGCATGGGGGCAAACATTCCTAACCGTTGAAAGGTAAACGATCGCATAAATATTCCTTGATCCCCGTAAGGAAGTTGCAACCAGCGCGATCGCAGTTTTACCCCCCGTTCTACCCAGTACAAACCGGGATCTTCGGCATCAATTTTTAAGTCAAACGCCCCAGCAATTGTATGGTTATAGTTGAGCGTTTCGCGAATGCGGCGATCGAAATTTTTCGGTAATAGAGTATCGCCATGCAAAAAGAGTAAAATATCGCCAGTGGCGATCGCGGCTCCCGCATTCATTTGTTGGGCGCGGCCGGGCTCGGTTTGCAACACGCGATCGCTGTTGTTTTCAGCAATGGCAACGGTATTATCTTTGGAACCACCATCGACAACAATTAGCTCGATGTTCGTTCCCGATCGCGCTCGTTGTAATGTCGCTTCTAGGGTCTTTTCTTCATTCAAAACCGGGACGACGATCGATATTTTATCCGTCGCGATCGACTCTTCCCATAAGGGCAAATCTTCCGGTCGATCGACATCGGCAAGCCGGGGTAATAACACAGGTTCGATGCCTAAACTGCTTGCTGCGGCTACGGTTTGCGCCAGAACGCGATCGCTTCCCCAGTCAATATTTTGGAATAATTCTGCTATGGGTTGCCGCACCCCAATATAATAGTAACCGCCATCAACCGCCGGCCCCAAAACTAAATCGTGCTGGTGTAACATTGCCAAACCGCGATCGACAATGGTATCATCTAAATTGGGACAGTCCGTACCGACGATCGCCACTCGTTGCGCCCCCGTTTCTAATGCTTCTGTAACGGCTCGCAACATTCGCATCCCCAAGTCTCCCTCGCCTTGTTCGCGATAGGTAAACTCGTCACCCAACCACTGACGCATTTGGGCTTCAGTTCCTCCCGTATAGCGAATTTCTAGGCTTGCGTGGCATCGAGTTAATCGCCCTAGGTTACGTTCGGTCATGCGTCGCTGTAAACTTGCTGCCCCTGCGGCCCCTAAAGCCGCGATCGTCCGGGTTTTAGTGCGTCCGGGAAGAGGATAGCGGGTGAAAATGATGAGGCGATCGGTCATTCGATTTTGGATTTTGGATTTTGGATTTTGGATTTTGCGAAAACTTGGGGGTGTAGATTTTCTTGCCCCCAAACTTTTCAAGACGAACTTTGAATTTCTCGTAGAGGTAGGTGAATGCCTCGGCCGATCCAAGGTGCTGTTCGATCGATTAGTTACATTTGAGCGCGATACTCGCGTTGGGCAACTTGCTTGAGTCGTTGCAATTGTACTTTCATATCGTGTTGCGTTAACCCGGCTGCAAAAGTATTAAAACCGAAGCGGACGACGGGATTGGGGATCGTAAACTCGAAGCGATTTAGGAGGCGAGTTCCGCCGACGATCGGCTGACATTCCCAGCGATCGCGGCCGCTAAAAAACCCCTTAAATCCCCACACAATTAACCCCGGTTCGCGTTCGACGACTTTCACCCGCAGCGTCGGTTCGATGAGAGGAACGCGCACCACAAACCGACATTGACTGCCCAAACGAGTATCCCATTTCCCCACTGGATAACAGCGTAACGCCGGATTTAACCATTGGTGCATGAGTTCGAGATCGGTGAGACAACGCTCGACGGTGGTGGCGCTAGCCTGAATTTCGATCGACTGTTGAAAAACGCGCGACATCGGCATAAATTAGACACACTGCTGTATTATAGTCGATAGACGATCGCGCTGGCAAAAATCATGGCTCTTTTGGTTCCATCTTCTTTAGGCGATCGGATGCGATCGCACGCCGAACGCACCTATCCGCAAGAGTGTTGCGGTCTGCTGTTAGGAAATATTGCGCCTGACGGGAACAAGGCGATCGTCGAAGTTTGGGAAACGGACAATGTTTGGGGCGAAGATGATTCCGAACCGTTTCGAGACGCAGATACAGAGAATTGTACCGCCGAACGACGCTATACCATCCCGCCGCAAACACTTTTGAAGGCGCAAAAATACGGACGCGATCGCGGTTTGCAAACTCTAGGATTTTATCACTCTCATCCCGATAGCGTTGCCATTCCCTCGGAAACCGATCGCCGTTTTGCATGGGCGCAGTATTCTTATATTATCATTTCCGTGCGTCAGGGAAAAGCGATAGAGTTCAAAAGTTGGCAACTCGATGGCGATCGGCACTTTCAAGAAGAAAACGTATCAATGAGCAATGAACAATGAACAATGAGCAATATAATATCTTTGGCGTTCAGCCGGAGGATTGGATCTCGAAATCAGTTTTCTCTGTTACAATTATCTTAGATCGTATCCGTTTGAAGCGATCGCGGTATTTGTAGGGGCGATTCGCGAATCGCCCCTACACACATCTATTGCATTTATTTTGTAAATTGGTACTAGATGCGATCGCGATCGTGCGGAAATTGTTAACCCTAGATTCTTTCGTGTTACAATTGTCTTGATTTCCCTCCTCAACTCAACTGCAATTGAATACTCCTAGTCACGCCATCATCAATCTTGCCTTGGGAGATGCCATTTTCTCTCGATATCGGTGGGCGATCGTCCTGGGTGCAATCTTACCCGATATTCCCATTTTTATTTTTTATGGGTGGGCAAAAAGCATCGCCAACCTCTCAGAAAAAGAAATTTGGACGCAGGCGTACTGGCAGCCTGGAATCCAAAATTGGGTCGCTTTGTTTCATTCGCTACCGCTAGCGGCGATCGCGGCAGTTGTAGCTTGGAAAAGCGGACAAAAAACCCTGCTTGCCTTTTGTCTCAGCTTAATTTTACACTCATTTTTAGATCTTCCTGTCCATCACGACGACGCGCACCGTCACTTTTTCCCCTTTAGCAACTATCGTTTTATCAGTCCGTTTTCCTATTGGGATCCGAACCATTACGGAACCATTGTTGCGGCGATCGAATTGCTATCGGTATTGGCAGCAACAATTTACTTGTTTGGCGTTCTCGATTCTCGCATCGCTAAAGGGGTGCTAATTGCGACTAACTTGCTGTACGCGATCGCCTACTTTCGATTTTATCTTAGTTCTCTTTTAAGCTAGGCCCCAAATTATTTTTAATGCAGCCAGAATCGAGGACAATATGTTCGGGGGTTTCTAATACCGAACAAGCCGGAACGGTTTTAGACAAAGCTGGAACTTCTCCTGAAGAGAGGCGATCGACCACTTTGATGGTGGTTTTCACTAGGCGATCGTCCCCAATGGGAGAGGTGTAAAAATCATTGACCCAACGATTAGCGATCGGATAAGTGGGGGTAAATGCTTCGCGATCGAGCAACCAAAAATCGATACCGTAATTGTCGATAAATTGCCGCACCACTAGAGGATCTTCAGCATATTGCGCCGTCAGCAAATCTACAAATCGCTGGCGAATCTCTTGATAGTATCCCAAGTGATAGGGGATAGCTTGTTCTTCGGAAATCAAAACTGAACGACGCGCAAACGCGGGAATAAAACTGGCTTCGCGAGCCAGAGTAGCAATTAAAGTATCTTTCGGTTGTTGTTGGAAAAACTGATAGACTTGGGGAGCGCTACCTTTTTTATAAGAGGTGTTAGGGAACGATCCCAAAGCTGCCGGATAAAAGGCTACAGAAGCCACTAATATTGTTACTCCTACAAAAGCGATCGCTTTTATCCAAATTTTAGATGTCTTTGCCCACTGTAACAGCGCATTGACGAGAATGGCGATCGTCATTCCCGATAGCAATGCTAGCATTATCCGAAAGCTGTGATGGGTGTAGCGACTGGGTAAGTGCAAGCGAAATAGGAGGGCATGAGCGGCAAAAAAGAGGACGATCGCCGTTAACAAAGTATTGACAATGACAGTATTCTTAGCAGTCATTTCCCGCATTAACGGTAGCTGTTTCTGGAACCGCCTTAAGAAGGGTAATGCCAGCCCCACCCATAACGTAATGGGGGTTTCCAGGGGAAGAAACCCGCTTCGCTCGCTTAAAAACCAAAATTCGATGGGATTTCCAAGTTGAAAAAAAGAACTGCGTCCCCCCGAGAAAAATTCGGGCATCGACTTGGCTTCTGCCACCGTTACCACAGGAGAAAACAGACTGCTACCAAAAGCATAAGGCAACAGTACCAAGAAAGCGACGATCGCGCCGATGCCACAAAAATACAGGGTTTCGCGATCGATCTCCAAGCGCGGAAATTGGACTCCTTGTAAGACTAAAACGCCAGCTTCGACAAGAACGTATTGCGGGTAAAACAGGCCCGTGAGAATAACAGCAATAGTACAGGGGACGAGCTTTTTGCGAAGTAAGTAGTATAAAAATATTGCCAGCAAGGGATACACGAAGGCTCGCGGCGTTCCCGATATCAAATCGTCCTTCATCCACAGGGTCAAGTTTAAGATCGAGGCACTGCTAAAGGCAGCAAAGGGAACGGGTAACAGTTCCATGCAGGTTAAAAAAGTGTAAACTGTTGTCACCAAACCTAGCAACGTGGGGAGAAACTTATTAAAAACTAACGGTGAAATCCCCAACTCTGCTGCCAAACGATACAAACTGCTGTAACCTGCGGGAGCGACGAATTGAAAGTAATCGGCAATCCAATCGTTAGGAAACAACTGGGGATCGAGAAAGCGCAACATCCAAAAAACGTGCTGGCGGGCATCATCTTGGATGACGTATTCAGTTTCAAATGCTTCTTGCAAACCCAGCCAACTACAAACAATCGCAAATGCCAGCGCTAACCCGAACCAAAATTGAAACGGGAGAGTGCGAACCGAAGGCGATGGTGTGGCGAGAAACTGACGCATAAACGAGGCAAGCGAGAACTTAAAGCAGACTGCTAGCCATCATAGCGTCGATCGACCGAACCGCGCGATTGTCACAAGAGGGCGAGAATTTCTGCCCGAGTCCGATCGACCAAGCGATCGACCGCTTCGCGGGCATTTTTGCCTCGATAGTCCCGACGATCGGATACGGTTATCCAGTAGGGGCGGCCGATGCGGACGGTCAGCCGGCGGTACAGTACCATCGGATGCGACCCCGGACGATCGAACAGGGGTTCGGTGGGGTCGAAAAGGCTCAACCAGCGCACCGGAACCGAGTCGTAGGTGGTTTCTTTGTCCGAGACGATGGCGATGGGAAGGACGGCTACATCCAATTGTGAGGCTTTCAGGGCCAAGTGTGCGAAGCCGCGATGAAATTCACCCGCGCGATCGCGACGAGTCGGTGTTACCATCGGCATGGCCCCTTCCGGGAATACGCCCACAGCTTCTCCTTGCTGCAACAGTTCCATCCCCTGGCGCAAAAAACTCTGCTGGCGGCGATCGGGTTCGTCGAGGGGAAAGCAGCCCAAGCGTTCCACGAGATCGCGCATCAAGGGAACTTGTCCCATATAGTGGTGACAGGCGAAGCGTACCGGACGGTCGATCGCGTCCATGAGGGCAAACGCATCCATAAAGCTGCGATGGTTGCTCGCCACCACCAGCGCCCCGTTCCGAGGAACGCGATCGCTATAATGGACGAAGGTTCGCACCCCCGCCGTCCATAAAAATCCGCGCGAAAGGTCGAGGGGAGTTCTCGAAATTGCCATCGATCGCCTATCTTGCCTTCATTTCCAGCCTAGCAGTTTCTTCCGAGTCGGGGGCCGGGTAGAAGGTTCGTAGGGGTCAACGGCGTTGACCCGGACTCAAAAACCTTTATACACCAAAGGTGTTAGCGCATTAAGGTAGAGAATAAACCCTACATATCTGAAACTATCGAGGGCGAACGCCGTTCGCCCCTACACAAATGCCGACTGCTAACGACAATTTTTCTCTGACGACACCGTTATATTACGCCAACGCGCTGCCCCATTTGGGGAGTGCTTATCCCACTATGGCTGCTGACGCGATCGCCCGGTTTCGGCGGTTGCAAGGGCAGCCGGTACGCTTCGTTACCGGAACCGACGAACACGGGCAAAAAATCGATCGCGCTGCCAAAGCAGCAGGCCGATCGCCCCAAGATCACTGCGACGCGATCGCGGCCGAATTTGACTCCCTGTGGCAACTTCTCGATATCCGCTACGATCGCTTCAGTCGTACCACTAACCCCCGCCACGAAGCCATTGTTCGCGAGTTTTTCGGTCGGGTTTGGGATCGCGGCGATATCTACTTAGGACAGCAACAAGGCTGGTACTGCGTCGCCTGCGAAGAGTATAAAGACGAACGCGACCTGTTGGACGATCGGCGCTGTCCCCTCCACCCCAGCCAAGAAGTGGAATGGCGCGACGAACAAAATTATTTCTTTCGTCTGTCTGCGTACCAAGAACAACTCGAAACCCTCTACCGCGATCGACCCGAGTTTATCCGTCCCCAAACTCGCCGCAACGAAGTCGTCAACTTCGTCAAGCAAGGACTCTCGGACTTTTCCATTTCTCGCACCAACGTGGAATGGGGTTTCCCGGTTCCCACTGATGCCAACCATACCCTTTACGTCTGGTTTGATGCCCTGTTAGGGTACGTTACCGCCCTCCTCGATCCCGAAGACGAACCCACCCTCGATAACGCCCTCAAACACTGGTGGCCATTCGATCTGCATATCATCGGTAAAGATATTTTGCGCTTCCATGCCATTTACTGGCCGGCTATGCTACTATCAGCAGAGCTACCGTTACCCAGTTGCGTCTTCGGCCACGGCTTCCTCACCAAAGACGGGCGCAAGATGAGCAAAAGCGAGGGCAACACCCTCGATCCTGTAGAACTGATTAAAACTTACGGCTCTAATGCTGTGAGGTACTATTTTTTAAAAGAGATCGAATTTGGCAAAGACGGCGACTTCAACCAAGAACGCTTCGTTAACGTTCTCAACGCCGATCTGGCCGACGATTTGGGTAACTTGCTCAACCGGACGCTGAAAATGGCGTACAAATACTGCGATGGCAAAGTGCCTCCAGTCACCGGGGACGACGTACCTGCCACCCACGCTCTCAAAAGTATAGGGCTGTTGGCGGGCGATCGCGTCTCTGCTGCCTACAACGATCTCAACTTCGGCGGTGCTTGCGAACCCCTGCTTTCTTTAATGAAGGCAGGAAACAAGTTCCTCGACGATCGCGCCCCTTGGTCATTGTACAAGCAAGGCCAGCAACAAGAGGTAGAAGCGATCTTGTATGCCGTTCTCGAGTCTGTACGCTTGGCTGCCTATCTGCTCTCTCCCATTATCCCCCAAGTGAGCGCGGATATTTACCAGCAGTTGGGTTACAATATCGGTTTCGATCCGACTCCCGATGCGGCAGCCGTTCCCTTCGATCGCCATTCGACTTGGGGTATTCTACCGGCCGGACAGCCCCTTGGCAAACCGAGCCCCGTCTTTCAAAAACTCGAGCTCGGCGATCGCGTTTAATTACAATGGTTCGATTTTGAAATTTTCTTTTTTGAAGCGTTTTCATTCTTTCGATCTTTCTCGCCTTCTGTCCGATCTGGGTCAGTTAGTGGGCGGCAATGTCTAAAACTACACTCCCCAGCCTAGCGTTCTTTAGGCAAAGGTCTAAAATTGCTGAATTCTGAATTCTGAATTCTGAATTGGAGCGTAGCGACCGACAACTTTACCATAAAAAACGAGGATAAAACCCCATGTTAAATGGATTTGATAGCGACTCTGTATTTACACCCGAACAGGTACTCGAAAATCGCGGCCGCGTAGCTATTTTTATTGATGGCTCCAATTTGTTTTATGCGGCCATGCAGCTAAGCATGGAAATCGACTACACCAAACTTCTGTGTCGGTTGACGGCAGGATCGCGATTGCTGCGATCGTTCTTTTATACCGGGGTCGATCGCACCAACGAAAAGCAACAGGGCTTTCTATTGTGGATGCGTCGCAACGGTTATCGGGTCGTCGCTAAGGATTTAGTCCAGTTGCCCGATGGCTCTAAAAAAGCCAATTTAGACGTAGAAATTGCCGTCGATATGATGTCTTTAGTCGGTGCTTACGATACGGCCATTTTAGTCAGTGGCGACGGCGATCTGGCCTATGCTGTTGATGCGGTTAGCTATCGCGGGGCGCGGGTAGAAGTCGTCAGCTTGCGATCGATGACCAGCGATAGTTTGATCAACGTCGCCGATCGCTATATCGACTTAGAACAAATCAAAGACGAAATCCAAAAAAGCGCTCGTCACGGCCATTCTCATCCCCATCCCCCTCACCCGCACTATTCCTACCGTCCTCTCGATCTAGCCGAAACTGACAAGGTGGGGTAAGTTTTGAGGTATGAGGTGCGAGGTATGAGGTGTGAGTGAGGTTCTAGGTATTAGGTATTAGGTATTAGGGAGGGTACAAGGATTGAAGTGGACGCTGACACCGATCCCCCCCCATCGCCCATATGCCTAATTCCCCAATTTCCCATTTCCTTTTTGTTCTGGGGCGGTTGGACGACTTGGAAACAGGTCAAATAGCTTCAGCTTATGGTCAAAATTTTGAATTTTGAATTCTGAATTTTGAATTGGAGCGTAGCGACAGGCGCGGCAATCGTTAAGAGATGTTACACTAGGAAAAATCGCGTCAAAACCTGCGATGTCCTGCCTCACCCGCCGAACCTATGAGCGTTAGTCTCCGTGCCCCCGATAAACCTGCCGTTGCTACGCGATCGACCCTCGATCGCGTTTTTGGGACGCTATCGGCCCAGAGTTGCCCCCTAGAGTACAACTTTCATATGCACACGGTCTGTTCGGACGGGCGACTGTTCCCGGAAGAACTCGCAGCCCAGGCTGTCGAGATCGGGTTGCAAGGGTTCGCCATTACCGACCACCACAGCGTTTTGGGCTACTGTCAGGCGCGAGACTGGCTCGATCGTCGCGGTGGCGAAGGGTTGCCGATTTTATGGTCGGGGATCGAAATTAACGCCGGGTTGCTAGGAACGGAAGTCCACATTCTCGGTTATGGCTTCGATCTCGACAGCAGCGCCATTGCCCCTTACACTCAGGGAAAAGCGGTAACGGGGAAAAAGTACGCCGCCGAAGCGGTGGTGAAAGCGATCCAACGGGCTGGCGGGTTGGCGATTTTGGCGCACCCGTTTCGGTATCGAGTTGGGGGCGATCGCCTGATTGCGGCTGCCGCCCAATTGGGGTTTGATGGCATTGAAGCCTACTATGCCTACGATAACCCCGATCCCTGGCGACCGAGCGAAAAACAAACCCGCCAAGCGGAATGTTTAGCCGATCGCTACGGTTTGTTCGCCACTTGCGGGACGGACACGCACGGGACAAACTTGCGACGGCGACTGTAAGAGCAATTTCTTTGTCAGCGAACTCGGGTTAAAATAGAATCCGAACGGCGATCGCACGGAGCAAGGCGCGTGGGACTATTTGAAGACCTGAGTCGATTTCTCGAAACTCGCTTGGACGAGTTTTTACGCAATAACCCCCACCTCGAACTGCAAGCCCTCGAGGAACAATTGCGCGAACAAGAAGAAGACACCCTGAAGCTGATCGCAGACTGGCAGCGCCAAGAACAACAGTTACAGGAAAAAATCCTCGAAACGGCGCAAGAAATTCAGCGCTGGCACGAGCGATCGGGGAAAGCCAAAGCTGCGGGGCGTGAAGATCTCCTGAAAGCCTCTCAAGAACGGGAAGCCTCGCTGTTGCGGCAAGGAAACCAACTTTGGGGGCAAATGCAGGGGATAAAAGATCGCCTCGCTAAAGCCAAAGAGTTACAAAAACAAATTCAAATTCGCCGCCAAGAAGTGCATACCAAAGCCGCCCGAGTTAGTGCCGAACGCGCCAAGGCCCGCGCCCAAGAAACGGCCTGGGAAACGACGGGTTGGAACCAAAGTTACGGCAACATTGGCAGTGCCAACGATCCCTTAGAACAGGTGTTTCAACGTTGGGAAGCCGATGAGGAATTAGAGCGCATGAAGCGAAATTTGTAAGTTTTTTGCTTGGTCTAAACTCCAGGATCGCGTCGTAAATTTACGGAAAAACAATCCCGACTAACTGCGCTTCTCGACTCGCCATGGGGTCGATAATTTTAACGCGATCGTCTCGGTTCATGCTGTCGAGAATGCCATCAATGTGCGATCGCCCGGCGGGGGGAAATTGGGCAGCCGCCCGATCGACGAGGACTTTTCTGCCCACGATCTGTTGCGTTTTCACTAAAGCAAATAAATACTCTTCAATATCGCGATCGAGGCGTTTTTCAGTCTCTTCATCCTCGTTAGACTCTTTACCTAACACCTGAAGATGTTGCAGCAACGAACAATTTTTCAAGACTCCCGACTCGCGAACTAAACTTTGAAACTCGAGAAAATCGGGAATGCGATCGTTGAGAACCAACTCTCCCGATCGCGCCGCATTGGTCAAATTGTGGTAGGTTGCTAGGTAATGTACCGCTTCGAGATCGGGAATGAGATGGTGGCAATTGGCTTGCGAAAATAACACTTGATAGCGTTGGTAGCCTTTATTTCTCGGCGTACCAATGGTTTCGGCACGAATTAAATACAGTTGTTGGCAAGCCCCCTCTTCGACAACTTTTTGGCAAGACTTAATTAGGTTACAAAAACTCACCAGACTCGGTTCTTCCGTCCATACCACGCCTACTCGTTCTGAGGTCGATCCCAGTTGGAAACTGAGCGAATAGCTGCCATAAGTGGGACTCGGTAACAGCTTCGATCGCACGTCGGGAAGGGGAATTGCTTCTAAAACTTGTTTCAACATTTGCACCAGTTCCAACGTCGAGAAACTGCGAATGCGATCGACTTTTTCGCGGACGTTATTGAGTTCTTTGTACCACATCAAATGAAAAGCCGCCAGGATATCATCTCGGCGAAATTCGGTGACGGGTTCGAGGTTGTCGGCATCCACTTCTTCAAATTTTGCCGCCTGAAAGAGTTTTTGACCCAACATCAACACCGATCGCGGCAAGGCTTTCCCCCCCGGAAACTTGGCTTCCAGGGACTTACGAGTTAAGGGATAAATGGGAGAATTGGGAGAGGGTTTGGCTTGCAAATGTAGGGGATGCAAACGACTTTTCCATAGGGCTTCCGCTTGGTTGAGATCGATAGACTGCAAGCGCACGAAGCGATCGATCCGGGCGCGATCGGCCGGCTGTACCCGCTTTCCATTCAGGTTCCAAGTATTGGTAATGATGCTAATTGTCACCAAAAAGTTATTTAACTTTTGGTTGTGAATCATTGAATTGACGTTAAACAAGGCTTGCAAGTCTACAAAGCCTTCTTGAGAGCGATCGATGTTGTCTAAATTGTCAAAACACAGTACAATGGGATAGGTACGAGAAGCGATGCGTCCGAAGTTAGAAAGGATGCGCTGCGCCATCGGTTCGGAGTCGATCGACCGCCTGACGCGCAGGGTTCTTAATACCAAATCGTCGAGATCGTCCCCTTTCAACCATTCGCAAGTTGTTTGATAGAGTTCGGGTTGAGTCAGGTTATACAGCGCCCCGAAAAACTCGTTGGCGTTATAAATTCCGGCGGGATAAGTAGATTTAAAATTCCGAATAAAGAGATTGCGTTCGCCAATAATTTTTTTCATCAGTCCGCCTTCTTGAAACGCCGACAGACTTTTTAACCATAACAACAACTGCGACTCGTTTTGTCCGGCGGGAATTTCCATGAGACTATCGACGACATGGCGCAGGGTATGTCGCCAAATATAACCGCTTTCGGGCCAGGGGCCAATATAGGCAAAAAAGGCTTTAGAATTGAGGGTAGATTTGAGTCGTCCGAGTAGGTAACTTTTCCCCGATCCCGAGTCGCCCGATAGTAACACGGTTCGGGTTCGGTTGTCTCGATAAACGCAGTCGAGAACGTCGCCAATTTCCGCGATCGCCTCTTGGTGAATGGAGTTTACCGTTGTGGCGCGATCGTGGGTTTCGCGCCAGAAGTTTCCGGGGCGAAAGGTGGTAGAATCGAAGGGGTTGACTTCGCGGGCGATGATTTCGTCGATAGAAGGCATCTTCCAATTTTAGATTTTAGATTTTAGATTTTAGATTTTGGGTAAGTATTCAGGTTACACAAGAAACCCGGTTTCTAAAAGGATAAACTCGAATTTTGTCTGGCAATAAGCAAGAAACCGGGTTTCTACGCCACTTGCATTTGTTGCAGTTCACTCTTTTACCAAATACACCAACTGTTCCGATTCGTCAACATTGGGGTTGAGGATTTGCATTTTGCTGTCTCCTTGGCAGAGTTTTCGTACCAGTTGGCTGGCCCGATCGCGATCGATTTCCTCAAAGCGATCGACCGCTTCTTGTAACAACCGTTTGAAAGCGATACACTGTTGGCTGACGACGCAATTGACTAAAAATTCCTCGACCGATTTTAAGGAAGTGTCCTCGTTTTCTTCCGGTTCCGGTGCGTCTAGCAGTGCCAATTTTTGCAGCAGCAAGCATCCTTTTAAAGTCCCCGACTCGCGGACGAAGGTTTGCAACTCTTGCAGGTTGGGCGATCGATCGCCGACGACTAATTCCCCGGCCAAAACGTCGTTCGCCAAGCTATGATAGGTGACTAAATAGCGCACCGAACTCAATTCGGGCATAAAATGATTGTTGTCGGAATCGCGATCGAACAGTTGGGAATAGAGTTTGTAACCCTGGTTATTGGACGATCCCACTCCTTCGGCGCGGATCAGTTGCAAGCGAGAACACCGATCGAGGGCGATCGCGTCTTGACAGGCTTTGATTAGGTTACAAAACTTAACTAAATTCTTGTCTTCCGACCACACAATACCGACGCGATCGCCATTTTTATCCGCATAGCTGAGGGAGTAACTGGCATAAATGCGACTGGGAATCAAGCGCAATTGAATGTCAGCCACTTGCAACGCTGCCAGCACTTCTGCTAGCATTTGGATCAGTTCGGGGGCGCTATAGTCGCGGATGTTTGCCAGTCGTTCTCCGACTTGCTTGAACTTCTTCATCCACACCAATTTAAAGGCAGCATCGAAGTCCGCTTCTGCACTCAAACGGGCAGGAGGTTTGCCATTGCGATCGCCTTGAGAATCCAGATCGGCTTGCAATACTTTAATTTTCGATTCTTGGAACAATCGCCGCCCCAAAATCAGGGTATTGCGCGGGCGAGTTTTGCCGCCGGGAAAGCGTTCTTCTAAATGCTGTCGCGACAGAGGATAGATCGGCGACGTGGGTTGGGGGTAGGTTTTGTGGTGCAACAAATACAACCGACTTGCCCACAGGGCCTCGGCTTCATCGATGGTAATCTGTTTGAGTTGCAAGACGCGATCGATGCGATCTTTATCCGTTGCTAGTACGCGCGGGGCATTTTGCCGCCAGGTGTCGGTGATAATGCTAATAATAACGAGAAAGTTTTTTAACTTCTGATTGTGGATGGCCGAGTTAACCCGAAACAGGGCAGGTAAGTCGATGTTGCCATCGTCGAGGCGAGCAATATTATCGAGTTGGTCGAAACATAAAACAATGGGTTGGGTCTCGACAGAAATGCGTCCGAAGTTGGCAAGGATTTTTTGGGCTGCGTCTTCGGTATCGATGGACGATCGCACGCCAAGTTTGCTTAAGTTTTCGTCATCTAAATCGTCGCCGCGCAACCATTCGCAAGCGAGTTTACTCAACTGCGGATCGGTGAGAGTATAGAGAACGCCAAAGAACTCGCGATCGTTATAAATTCCCGTTGGATAGTCTTCGATTAGGCGATCGACAAATCGTGGTTTTTCGCCGCGCAACCAGTCGAACCAACTGCGCTGTTGAAATCCCGATAGTCCCTTCAACCACAACAGCAGTTGCGAGTCGGTTTGTCCTTCAGGAACTTCGAGCAAACTATCGACAGTGTAGCGTAAAATGTGCCGCCAAATAAAATCGCTAGCGGTGAAGGGTTCGATGTAGACAAAGAAGGCTTTTGGGTTCAGCAATCGCCGAATTCGGCCTAACAAATAGGTCTTGCCCGATCCGGTTTCCCCTTCGAGTAATACGGTGCGACTGCGACGATCGCCCGCAATGTCGTCGATATACTCCCGAATTTGGATAACAATTTCTTGGTGGATCGATTCCACCGTCAAATGCGGATCCGGGGACTCTTGCCAAAAATTACCCGACCAAAACGTTTCGCTGTCGAACGGATTGGGATCTTCTTGTATAATGCGATCGATAGTGGTTGAAATCACGTCAGTCGGTTCCCTCCAATTAAAAATTAAAAATTAGAAATTCCAGACCTCGGTCTAAAGTCCAAGGGACGGAAGGGGGATTTTCTCTCTGAAGTGTAACGAACTGTGAAGATTCCGCCTCCAGCAGTACGCGAGTCCGTAGGGGCCACCAATTTGAGTTATCGCTCATCCATGGGCGACTTACGGGCTGTTCCTCCAGTTTAGCGCGTCGGGGCGATCGTTTGTCTATTTTCCCCCGGAGCGTCCGCAGTGGGAGAATCGAACAGTATAGCGAATCTCGACGAGACGGTGGGTTTTTAATAAACATCATCATGGGAACCCAGTACGAGCAACAAGATCTCTTCCTCTCCTGTATTTTCATTGAGAACAAACGTAAATAAAATTCGTTTGCTATAGTCGATCGAGCAAGCCCATATTCCATTTAGATCTCCTTTGAGCTTGTGAGTTTTCAGAGTAGGATGAAACGGAGTGCTTAGTAAAAGTTCTAAAGTTTGTTTAATTGAAGAGCGAAGTTGTGGATCTTTTCGAGTTAGCTGCTTGAATCTCCGCTTGAACTGAGAACTCCACTGCAACTGCATCAGTCTTCTAACTCCGCTAGTAGATCGTCAATAGAACCGCGATGTGCTTTGCCTTCAGCATACTCTTTTAACGACTCCTCAACCGCTTCTACTAATTCTCGATGTCGCTGGTATTTGAGTCGATCCTGGGCAGTTGCAAGCTGACCCACTTGTTCTTCTTCAATTGTTAACTTTTCTGTCGTTCTTGTGACAATTGCTGCCAATTCTAACATCTGTTCTCGATCTTTCGCGAACCGTTTCTGAATTTTGTTTGTTGGCTGCTGTGCGGGTTCTGAGGACTGGTACTGGTACAAAGCTGATTCAACCTTCAACTCTATTTCTTGAAGAGACTTAATAACGGATAACAGATCTTCCGGGCCGTTGACTTGACGCATTTGTAACTTTTGGATCGCTTCCGCGCACGAATGCCTTACGTCTTGTAAGAGATCGAAAAGCTGTTGAACTTGAGGTTGTGGCATCAGAGTGTTCTCCTTTTTTGTCATTGCCCCTCGATCGCGATCGCCTCGAGGACATTGTACCCTATTACGGTAGAGCTACGCCTACAGCAGTGCATTTCCCGTAAGCATTCAGGTCAAAGCAAGAAACCCGGTTTCTGGCAGATTACCAGATAAAATTCGAGTCTATCCTTTGAGAAACCGGGTTTCTACACCCGAGGCGCGATCGGACACCTGAATAGTTACCATTTCCCATAAGCAGGCGTTCGCTAGTTGACAATAATAAAGAATAATGGCCCGCCGATGTCTTGGGCAATTCCCGCGTCGATCTCTTCCGGGCTGTAGCGGCTGCTTTCTTGTAGGGAGCTCAACTCAATTTTATCTTGTCGCTGCAAGCGATACAAACTGTCGTCGAGTTCTTGGCGACTCAAGGGGGGTTCGAGTTTGCGCCGCAGGTGGAAAATGGGCAGGTAGTTCTCCGTACCCAGGGCGCGATCGAGACGGACGATCGCCTCGATAACCCCCGCGTCGTCGGGTTTTTCCGTCAGAAGCGGTTCGACGGTTTCGGAGGCGGAAGAAACGTTACCGTTGGGGTGGGGGGTCGATCGCAAAAAGCGCAAGTACGCCGTTAGATCGTCCAAACTCAGACAGGGCGCGGATCCTAGCGGTGCGAACTCGTGGCGCAAATAGTCTTGTCCGGTTTCAGTCAGCCACACTTCGGCGATCTGGGTTTTCTCGACTTCGATCAACCCCCGTTCGGCTAACCCCCGGACGAGATCCGAGGCGCGATCGCCACCGACGTTACCGGGTTTGGCAGATTTTTCGGCGCAAGCATGGAGAATTTGCACCTCCTCTTCCTCAATGGGGAGGCTGCTGAGATCCAGTTTCAGCAAGGCTTTCCCAGGCGGGGCGATTTTAAATTCTAGGATATCTTCGCCCATGGCAAGCAAACCGCGATCGCTCAACGCGCGACAAATATTCTCCCGTTCCCGAACGTTGGTTCCAGAAACGGGTTTGATTTGCGAGAGTTGCGCCCGATAGTCGGGAAACTCGAGTACGCGCAACATCAATTTGAGTTCTTTTACGTCCATAGGCGTTGGGCGAAGCATCTTGGCGGCGGCTTCCTGTTCCAGTTTAGCGCGATTTGTCCCCTGTTTTCGCTGCTCGCGCTATTTTTTAGGCGTTGGCTCGCACCGCGATCGCGACTCGTGCTACCTTAAAAACAGTATCTTCATTTGTTCGTAAATTCAACAGGTGCGTTGTTTTTCGGTTTTAACAGCGAAGCCGAAGCCTAGAACCGGGACGATCGCACTCAGCCAGAAATACGGTAAATTGGAATTGGCCAAATCGGGATAAGCCAGATGAGCGTAGAACTCGAAGACAAACGCATTTTAGTAACGGGTGGGGCCGGGTTTCTCGGCCGCCAAGTCATTGCCCAGTTGGAAAAGGCGGGGGCAAGTCGCGATAAGATCGCCGTACCGCGATCGCGCGATTTTAATCTCACCCAGCTAGAAGCCTGCCAAAAAGTCGCCCAAAACCAAGATATCGTTATCCATTTAGCAGCCCACGTGGGCGGGATCGGCCTAAACCGAGAAAAACCGGCCGAGTTATTTTACGATAACTTGATGATGGGGACGCAGTTGATTCACGCGGCGCACGAAGCGGGAGTCGAAAAGTTTGTCTGCGTGGGGACGATTTGCGCTTATCCTAAATTTACCCCGGTTCCGTTTAAAGAAGACGACCTGTGGAACGGCTACCCGGAAGAAACCAACGCCCCCTACGGCATTGCCAAAAAAGCGCTTTTGGTGCAGTTACAAGCCTATCGCGACCAGTACGGCTTTAACGGCATTTATCTGTTACCTGTAAATCTATACGGGCCGGAAGATAATTTTAATCCCAACAGTTCTCATGTGATTCCGGCGTTGATTCGCAAAGTTCACGAAGCCCAAAAACGGGGCGATCGCACTTTACCTGTGTGGGGCGACGGTTCCCCAACGCGAGAGTTTTTATATTCCACTGACGCTGCTTTAGGCATCGTCATGGCGACGCAAGACTACGACAAACCCGACCCCGTAAACCTGGGGACAAACGCCGAAATTTCCATTCGCAAGCTGGTCGAAACGATATGCAAATTGATGGAATTTGAGGGCGAAATCGTCTGGCAAACCGACAAACCCAACGGCCAGCCGCGACGCTGTTTGGATACCACCCGCGCCAAACAAGAGTTTGGTTTTGAGGCACAAATGAGTTTTGAACAAGGCTTGAAAAACACAATTGACTGGTATCGAGGACACGCCGAAGAAACGCCGTAACCCAAACTAAATCGCTCCTACCTCAGCTAAAGATGACCCCCAAACTTCTATGACTACTACGACTCCTCCTGGGAAAATTATCTATCCTGAAAGCGACGGTAAACCCTTGTCAGACAACACCAAACAGTTTGAACTCATTA
>CAKZKB010000285.1 GCA_937121005.1 uncultured cyanobacterium
TAAAACCTAAAACCTAAAACCTAATACCTAATACCTAAGCCCCATCATTTTGTGCTATCTTGCAACGCAGCCTTCCTGTGTCGATCCAGACCGCCAGTGTATCGGTTTGCGACTTGATAGCGATTAAGTAAGGAGAAGCGATCGTGCGATTTTACGGGATTCTGTTAACGGCGGCCAGCATCGTGGCCCTCGCTGGGTCGGCCCTGGCCGAACCCGCCACCAAACTGAAAGCGATCGGCGCACCGCAGCCGCTTGAGACCTGGCAACTGGCCCACCCGCACGGGGAGATCGCCCAGTCGCGCACCCAACTCGATAGCTTGCAAATCACCCCGGATGGGTTCTTTATCCGCACGCAGGGGGCAAGTCCCGAAATCGTCACCTCTCGCAGCGACGATCGCTTCGTGGTGGAGCTCGAAGGTACGAACGTCTCCACCCAACTCCAGCGCATTATTCCCCTCAACCGCTACGGAGTCTCCAACATTCAAATCGATGAAAGCGGAAGTCGCACTCGCGTCACCTTCTGGCTTGACGATACCGACCTGATTTGGGAAGCAACAACCAGCGGCGATCGCGGTGTCATTTTACTCCCGCGCGGTGGTATTGAAGCGGCCGGATACCAACGCCAGCGCACCGAAAGCCTGGGAGTCGTCCCCCAAGCTGCACTGGCGACGATCGAAGCAGTGGACTTTCGGCGCGACGGTACGCAAGTCGAGATCGAAGCCGATCGCCCCATCAGCTACACTAGCGGTTGGGATCGCGAGACCCTGGCTTACAAAGTCACCATTACCGGGGCGCGACTGGCCGAAGGGTTAGAACCGCCCGATCGCGTTCGCTTTTCCCCCGTCCTCTGGGTGCGTCTGCGCCAAGCCGGCCCCGAAACTGTTGAAATTCTTATCCAACCCGCCGCCCGTACCGAAGTCCGCAACGCCACGCAGCCCGATTCTAATACCATTTTGGTGGCTGTCGAACAAAATAGCGTCGTCACCGATCCCCCTGACGAGACTCCCCCCGATCGCCCGGTCAGCGATCGACCCAACCCCAAACCCGATCCCGGACAAATTAACTGGGACGATCTTCCCGTTATCGACCATACGCGAGTTGTTGTCGTCATCGATCCGGGTCACGGCGGTCCCGATCCCGGCGCGATCGGCCGGGGTGGAATTCGCGAAAAAGATGTCGTCCTCGACATTTCCTTGCGCCTGACCGAAATTTTAGAGCGCCAAGGCGTACAAGTCGTCCTCACCCGTGCCAACGATCGCGATCTACTTCTCGAACCGCGCATCCAACTGGCCAACCGCATTGATGCCGATTTGTTTGTCAGCGTCCACGTCAACGCCATCAGCCTCAGCCGTCCCGATGTCAACGGTATCGAAACTTACCATTCCCGCCGCGCCAGCCGCCAGTCGCGGGTGTTAGCGGGAGTTCTGCATCGTAGCATCCTCGCTGCGGTTGGCGGCCCCGATCGCGGCGTGCGTGCTGCTGATTTCGTCGTCATTCGCATGGCCGATATGCCCGCCGTCTTGCTCGAACTCGGTTTCGTCACTGGGGCCGCCGATGCCCCCCGCTTAGCCGATCCCCAACATCGCACCGTCCTGGCGGCTGCTGTCGCTCGCGGCATTCTCGAGTATATTCAAACGTACTTGTAGGGTGTTACCCCGTCAGAAATCCAGTTTCTAAAAGGAGAAACTCAGATCCTGTCCGGCTATAAGCGAGAAACCGGGTTTCTACACCAGTTTCCCCTAGCCTACCTGAATGCTGGCGTTCATTTCTCAACAGACAAACGACAAACAAACATGAATCAAAACCGAATTGGCATTTTCGATAGCGGTGTTGGCGGCTTGACTGTGCTGCGAGCGATCGAACGCCAACTCCCGCGCGAGTCCGTGCTCTATTTTGGCGATACGGCTCGCCTTCCCTACGGAAACCGTTCTGAAGCCGAAATTGTGCAGTTCGTGCGCGAAATCTTGACCTGGATGGCGGCTGAAGGCGTAAAAATGGTGTTGATGGCTTGCAATACCAGTTCGGCTTTAGCTCTAGAAATCGTGCGCGACGAGGTGGACTTTCCCATTTTAGGATTGATTTTACCAGGGGCAAAAGCGGCAGTAGAAGCAGGGCGACGCATCGGCGTTATCGCCACAGCAGCAACAGTAGCTAGCGATGCCTATCGGCGGGCCATGTTGGAAGTCGAAAATACGGCCTCGGTGTGGCAGATTCCCTGTCCTAAATTCGTGCCGTTAATCGAAGACAATCGCATTTTCGATCCCTATACTGAAGAAGTAACGTGGGAATATTTGGCTCCTCTTGTCGATGCCAATATCGATACCTTAATCTACGGATGCACGCACTATCCGCTTCTCGAACCTGTGGTGCGATCGCTGCTCAGCGATCGCGTCCGCTTGGTGGATCCGGCAGTGCATTTGGTGGCGGCGGCGGCTCGCGAGTTAGAATTGTTGGGCCTGCGATCGACCTCGACTGCACTACCGACTCGCTTCGGTGTCAGTGGCGATCCCGACAGTTTTGCCAATCTTTCGGTACGTTGGTTGGGTTACACTCCGACAGTGGAAAAGGTGGTTTTACCGCAAGTCGAACCCTCTTTCATCAATCCATTACGTCCGTAGGGCGATCGCCTACCCATCTCTGCCTCTAGAAAACGGGCAACTAAACCGCTAAAATAAAGATTTGTAACGCAAACGCGGAATCGGGGCCGAACTGGCTGAAACCCGACCCGAGGGCGCGATCGTCCAGTGAGTGAGGAGATCCCTATTATGTGTGGCATTGTCGGCTATATCGGTACGCAAACCGCAGACGAAATTTTGCTGGCGGGGTTGGAAAAGCTGGAATATCGCGGTTACGACTCGGCCGGAATTGCCACCGTCGCCGACGGACAATTGCACTGCATTCGCGCCAAGGGAAAGCTGCACAACCTGCGATCGAAGATGGAAGCAGCTAAAACGGGGGCCTATTTGGGCATCGGGCACACGCGATGGGCCACCCATGGCAAACCCGAAGAACACAATGCCCACCCCCATCTCGACACGCACGGACGCATTGCGGTGGTACAAAATGGGATTATCGAAAACTATCGAGAACTGCGCGAAGAACTGCAACAAAAAGGGCATGAATTTCGCTCCGATACCGACACGGAAGTGATTCCTCATTTGATTGCCGAATATTTATCCGATAGCTTACAAGAAGCCGTGCGCCAAACCGTCGATCGCCTGCAAGGAGCCTTCGCGATCGCGGTGGTTTGTGCTGATTTTCCCGATGAATTGATCGTCGCTCGCCAACAGGCTCCCCTCTCCATTGGTTTCGGTCAGGGCGAGTTTTTCTGCGCCTCCGATACCCCGGCGATCGTCCCTCACACTCGCGCTGTTTTGAGTCTCGACAATGGCGAAATGGCCAAACTGACCCCCCTGGGAGTTGAGGTCTATAATTTTGAAGGCGATCGGCTCAAAAAATATCCGCGCACGCTCAATTGGAACCCGATCCTGGTGGAAAAACAAGGGTTCAAACACTTCATGCTCAAAGAAATTTACGAGCAACCGGGAGTGGTGCGAGCCAGTTTGGAGACCTACGCCAACGTCAATTGGCAGCCCGACGATACCGACACAATGCCCATCCATTTGGGCATTCCCGATGCCGTCTTAAACGATTTAGAACACATTCACATTCTCGCGTGCGGAACCAGTTGGCACGCCAGTTTGGTCGGCAAATATTTAATCGAACAACTCGCAGGCATTCCTACAATGGTACAGTATGCCTCCGAGTTTCGCTACGCACCTTCTCCCTTAACAGCAAATACATTGACGATCGGCGTTACCCAGTCAGGAGAAACGGCCGATACCTTAGCTGCACTTTCGGCCGAACGCCAGCGTCGCAGCCATTTAGCAGACAACTTAAAACCGCGCTTGTTGGGCATTACGAACCGTCCAGAATCTTCTTTAGGACAGTTAGTTCCCAACATTATCGACACTTGTGCTGGCATTGAAATTGGGGTCGCAGCGACGAAAACCTTTGTGGCTCAATTGATGGCATTTTACTTTTTAGCTTTGGATTTAGCCTATCGTCGGCAAACGCTCCTGACCTCAAAAATTCAGGAAATTCTAACCGATTTGCGCCAGTTACCCGCCCAAATTGAACTCATTTTAGAAAGCCAAGAACGCTATATCGAAGAGTTGGCGCACGAGTTTGGAGAGACGAAAGACTTCATTTTTGTAGGGCGCGGTTTGAACTTTCCCGTCGCCCTAGAAGGGGCATTAAAACTCAAGGAAATTAGCTACATTCACGCCGAAGGATATCCCGCCGGAGAGTTGAAACACGGGCCGATCGCCCTGTTAGATTCTAAAGTTCCTGTGGTGTCGATCGCCCTCCCCGGAAACACTTACGAAAAGGTAATTTCCAACGCTCAAGAAGCCAAAGCCCGCGACTCTCGTTTAATTGGTGTGGTATCCCTGAACGATGAGGAAGCTGCTCATACGTTTGACAATTTATTGCCCGTTCCCGAAGTCAATGAATGGTTGTCGCCTATTGTAGCAGTGATTCCGTTACAGTTGTTAGCCTATCACATTGCCGCGCGGCGCGGTTTGGATGTAGACCAACCTCGCAATTTGGCGAAAAGCGTCACTGTCGAGTAGTTATCGAAAATTAATGGGGATAAGCGCGATCGGAGCGTTCCCCTGCAAGTTGCTTCCGCAGGGCTTCTTTAGCTGCATCGTCGATTTTCGTCACGGGAACAGTAATTGAATTTTTGTTTTGCGAGTCTTTTATTTTGTCCTCAGAAATCCAGCTATAAAATAGATGATTTTGTTTGACATCGATAACTAAAAGTAACGCAGGAATGTTGGAACAAGCCAATCGCTTGTATGTTGACACGGAAATTTGATACCGTCCTGAAATTGGCCGCTGTGTCGCTTTCAGTAAAATGCCATAAGTATCGATCCCTCCAGATGATTTTTGGAAACCAATCAAGAAATCATAGATGAAATCCCTAAGATTTTCTGGCGACCGAACTAAGTATAAAGGCTCTAGTTCTTGCAGAAATAATTCGGCCATCAACAGACCTCTGCGACCGATAATATCTGATTGCGATGTTTGAGTTTTCATGCGAATATCGATGATGTAGGTTTGTGGTTGGTTGTCTTCCAATAGTCGCGAACTTCGTCGTGCAACTTTTGGAGATTGATACTTGTCAATTCGTATGACACTGGAATTCGAGTAATGGCTTTTACCGAGATTCCAGTATGAACCGAACGGAAAAATACTCTTTGGGATGGTTCGTGTACGCCAAAGATGTACGTCGGGCCGGGAATGCGTAAAAGGCGATCGATGTCTTTTTTCTTAGACGAAATTTTGATATTTGTCGATCGCTCGGTTAATTCGGAAGTGGTTGCTTTCGCTTGAACGAAGAAATAGGGTCGCTTTCCGCGAACTGCGGTCAACTCGACATAAAAATCGATCGCCGGCCACTTGTCACCAAGAAACCCAGGTCGAAAGAGGGGTTCAGGAAAATCTAGACGATCTGTCAATAGAAGTTCGATGATTTTCTCTCCACGCCATCCCGTCACCTCCCTTAACTTAGCAGCCATCCATCTTTATCGTGCGATCGCGATCGACCTAACAAAATTATACCGAACAGGTCGATCGCGATCGCGGCCAGTGCTAAAATCGGCTAGATGCAGTGCCAAAGGGAGGCCCGTCGATTGCCAACATTAGGAGTCAACATCGACCATATTGCCACGATCCGACAAGCGCGGCGCACCGTCGAACCCGATCCGATCGCCGCAGCCGTCCTGGCCGAACTGGGTGGGGCCGATGGCATTACCACTCATTTGCGCGAAGATCGCCGCCACATTCAAGAACGCGACGTTTATTTGTTGCGACAAACGGTACGGACGCATTTAAACTTAGAAATGGCCCCGACCCCGGAGATGACCGATATCGCCCTCGACCTCAAACCCGACTACGTGACCCTCGTTCCCGAACGACGAGAAGAAGTCACTACCGAAGGCGGTTTGGACGTGGCGCGACAGGTCGATCGCCTGACGGAGTTGACCGATCGCTTGCAAGGGGCCGGAATTCCGGTTAGCCTATTTATCGATGCCGAACCCGCGCAGATCGAAGCCTCGGCCGCGATCGGAGCGCGGTTCGTGGAACTGCACACCGGACGCTACGCCGAAGCTAAAACCGAAACCGATCGCGATCGCGAACTGCAAGCCTTAAAAAGCGGTTGTCAAGCGGCGATCGCCGCCGGGTTGCGGGTCAATGCCGGCCACGGCCTCACCTATTGGAACACGGCCGCGATCGCTCGCATTCCGGGCATGGAAGAGTTGAATATCGGTCACTCGATCGTCGCCCGCGCTGTCCTCGTCGGCATGGAAAAAGCCGTGCGAGACATGAAGAATGAGGTGTTAGGTTTTAGGTTTTAGGTTTTAGGTTTTAGGTTGTCCCCACAACCCGTTACCCATTACCCAAAACGACTGAGAAAATTCGTGGATACAAGCCCCCAAATTCATTTGGGATAAGGGAATACCCGTTCGAGATATCCAAGCCTCCGGCTTCAACCCGAGATATTGCTCGTTGTTCATTGCTAATTGTTCATTGAAATGACCACTTACTACTACGTTCTGACCAGCCAAAAGTTTTTACTCGAAGAAGAACCCTTTGAGGAAGTGCTGCGCGAACGCACTCGCAACTATCACGAAAACGAGAAAGAAATCGACTTTTGGTTGGTGAAACAACCCGCCTTCATCGACGCGCCGACCATGGCCGAGGTCAAAGCCCAAGTCCCCCAACCCTGCGTCGCCGTCATCTCCACCAACGAAAACTTTATCAACTGGCTAAAATTGCGGTTAGAATACGTGATTAAAGGCCAGTTTGAAGCGCCCTCAGAGGACATTCCCGACCCCATTGGCTCTCGAGAGGCGATCGCCTAGTTCGGTCAAATTGGCATTAGGGAATGTAGGGGTCAACGGCGTTGACCCTTCCTCGCACGGGACAAGTTCGCACCTGGAACCTCATACCTCATGCCTTACACCTCCAAGTCCACGATCGCGGCGTTGTTACTGGCAACTGCTGGTGCGATCGCGCCCGTCCGTCCCGCCGCCGCCCAACAAATCCAAACCTGCCCCCAACCGCGATCGAGCGGTTACGTGCTATTTGTCTTGAGCGACAACGCCGACAACCACAGCCAAGTCCGGCAGTTGTTGCCCCTCGATACTAACCCGATGCTGTGCGCATATTTGGGGCAAGTGGTGACGCAGGTGGAGGGATTTTCATCTCAAGCCGAGGCCTCGGCCTGGGGCCAGCAAGTGGCGCAGACAACGGGACTGCAAGCGGTGGTTATCGATGCTGACGAAATCGATGCCGCACCGCCAACGGCCGTCGCACCGCCGCCCCCCATGACCTCCCCCGCCAATCCCGAGGCGATCGCGGCCCCACCGCCACCGCCGCCGCAGATTTCCACAGACGCAACCCGCACCGAAACGACGATCGCGGCCCCGCCTCCCCCACCGCCACAAATTTCGTCCGGGGCTCCACCGCCACCACCGCCGAGTCTGCCCAGTTTTGGGTCTATACCGTCACCACCGCCTCCCGATCGCGCGGCCCGTCCCATAGTAACAGGCGACTACCGCACGTCTCCGGATCTGTTACCCCCTCCACCGCGATCGACCGCCGCCGCCGATCCGCTACCGCCGCCGACCGCGCCGGCCGAGACGCGGGACAAACCCCAAGGGCGATCGCAGCCGCAACCGCAACCGCAGGTACGCCCGCAACCGCGCACCCAAACCTACAACCCCGACCCCCTCGGTGAAGGATATGCGGTGTTGGTGGACTTTTTCAACCGCCCGAATGTCGCCACCCAATTGCGTACAGCAACGGGTCAAGATGTGGGGTTGGCTTCCTACGGCGGACGGCCTTATTTGTTAGTTTCCCATACCACTGACGAAGGCGATGCCAATGAATTGTTACGAGACTTGAGCGATCGCGGTTTTTGGGTGTTGGTAGTAGACTCTCGGCGCGTGGTTGCCATTAGCGATCGCGTCAATACGCCCTAATTGGGATAGGGGAAGACAAGGGGACAAGGGGACAAGGGGACAAGGAGACAAGGAGAATAAAACCTAATACCTAATCCCTAAAACCTAATACCTAATCCCTAATCCCTCACAAATCTTCGCGCGAAAACCAAACCTCGAAACAAATTCCCAACCCCATCAATCCGAAGGAGTTCAGGGTTAGCTTCCACAGGGTGAGGGGATAGTATCCTGGCGGTAAACTGTCGCTGTCGGCTGGATCTTCGGACGCAAACCACTGTCCGCCGACCACCCAACCTACGCGACTGGCGAGTTGAGAATACTCGTCTCCGACTTCATTATAAATGCGTTTTTGGACGCTAAACCCAAAGCGGCCGTCGCTGTTTTCTAACCACAAACTGTCAATTTTGGCTAGGTCTTCGCTAGGGAAATTTTCCAAGTCATCGATCTCGAAATACCCCTGCCGATCGACTCCCACGATCCGCCGCATCAAGCGTTCGGTTTCACGATCGGCGCGATCGAACTGACGGGTTTCGAGGAGTTCGCGCAGGCGATCGTAACTAATTGTCGCACTCTGAGGAACGGGAGGTTGGGGATAGGTGGTGGGAAAGTTTGACGGTGGAGACGGAGGCGGATCGATCGCAGTTTTGGGCCTCTCTTCTGGAGGTTGAGACTGTCGCGATCGCCGCCACGCGATCGCAATCCCAATAATAATCGCTACTCCCACTACAATCGCGATCGCCGCACTCATAAAATCCCCACTGTTCTAGCGTTTAATATTAGCACAAACTGGTGTAGGAATCCAGAATTTGGGTAAAATCTCTCCTTAACCCGATCTTAATTTTATTGTAAGCATTTATACCATTTTCTGAAAATAGTAGGGGCGATTCGCGAATCGCCCCTACATCGGTGTTTTCCTGTGTTGCATTAACTTTGGAAATTGGTATCGGATCAATGGTAATATTGTCCCAGAGCGTGTTTGGCAATGGGAGCATCTTTCTCCCGAACTAAAATTAAATCTCCTCCGGTTCTTGACCCGAAACCACTGGAGCCGTCGATCGCAATTCCAAATCGGGACAGTCTCCTATCACCTGCTGCAAATTCCACTCGTTGCGGAACAGCAAAACCGGACGACCCCAGCTATCTTTGACGGTGATAGTATTAAACAACCGCCCCGCTTTTTCCAGGGCTTCCCAACCGCCAGCCACCCACCGGGCTACCGAATAGGGCAACAATTCTAGCTGGGTTTCTACGTTGTACTCGTTTTCCATGCGGAATTGCACCACATCAAATTGTAGCTGTCCCACTGCTGCTAAAATCGGATAGCGCTTGCTTTCATCCGCCGAGTACATAATTTGAATTGCCCCTTCCTCGCGCAGTTCGGAAACCCCTTTGCGAAACTGCTTGAACTTGGACGGGTTGAAGTTTTTCAAATAGGCAAACAGTTCGGGGGAGAAACAGGGAATCCCTTCGTATTCGAGCTTTTTGCCCGTGTAAATCGTATCGCCGATCGCGAATACGCCTGGATTGTTCAAACCAATAACATCGCCGGGATAAGCTGTTTCTACCATTTCGCGATCGCTGGCAAATAGCTTTTGCGGTCGCGACAAGCGCACTGTTTTTCCCGTGCGTGCCTGACTGACGGCCATGTCTTTTTCAAACTTACCGCTACATACGCGCACGAAGGCCACGCGATCGCGGTGTTTGGGATCCATATTCGCTTGCAGTTTGAACACGAACCCCGAAAATTCAGGATAGGTGGGTTCGGTTTCGCCTTCGGTGCTCTTGCGCGGGTAGGGTTTGAGGGCGTAATCTAAAAAGGCATCGAGAAACAACTGTACGCCAAAGTTGGTCATGGCGCTACCGAAAAAGATCGGAGTCATTTTCCCAGCGTGAATCGCTTCGAGATCGAAGTCCGCGCCGACCTCTTCTAAAATCTCTAACTCGTCTTTGAATTGATAGAACAATTCCGGTTCCATCGCCTCTTCCACGCGCGGATCGCCGAGTTCTAACGTGGTAAACTTGGCCTCTTTAGAACCGTGCGCGGTACGCTCGAATAAATGAATTTTACGACCGCGACGATCGAATACCCCTTTAAAGCGATCGCCCGTGCCGATCGGCCAGGTGACGGGATAGGTTGTTAACCCCAATTCTTGCTCGATTTCGTCAAGAAGTTCCAACGGATCGCGCGTCGGTCGATCCATTTTGTTAATAAATGTAAAAATGGGGATCGATCGCATCCGACAGACCTCAAAGAGTTTGCGCGTTTGCGGTTCTAATCCCTTGGCCCCATCTTCTAGCATCACGGCATTATCCGCCGCCGCCAGCGTCCGATAGGTGTCCTCGCCGAAGTCTTGGTGTCCCGGCGTGTCTAGCAGGTTCACGTAACAGTCACGATACAGAAATTGCAGTACCGTCGAGGTGATGGAAATCCCCCGTTGCTTCTCGCGTTCCA
>CAKZKB010000286.1 GCA_937121005.1 uncultured cyanobacterium
ACCAGTTTTTAGATTAGGGGTTTGGGGGATTAGGGGTTTAGGGGGATAATCAGTGACCAGTTAAAACCTCGTACCTCATACCTCAAACCTCGTACCTCATACCTCAAACCTCAAACCTCGTACCTCAAACCTCGTACCTCGTACCTCACCCCTAATACCTAATACCTAAAACCTAATACCTAATACATGAGCGAACTTTTAAAACAAGTGAGAGTTATCGATCCGATCGCCGATACCGATCGCGCGGCGGATGTTTTAATTGTTGATGGGACGCTCGAAGCGATCGCCGATGAAATTGTCGATTATCCAGAGGGCACCGAGATCGTTGAGGCACGCGGTCTCGTGTTTGGGCCGGGTTTAATTGACCTGTACGGACGCAGTGGCGAACCCGGTTTCGAGCACCGCGAAACCCTCGATTCCTTGCGGCGATCGGCCCTGGCTGGTGGCTTTACTCGCCTGACGATTTTACCGGAGACCGATCCGCCCGTCGATAATGGTGCGATCCTCTCCCAACTGCAACAAACCCCACCCCTCCCGAACTCGCCGTCGCCGCATCTGGATTTTTGGGGAGCCCTAACGGTGGGTCTGGCGGGAACCCAGATGACCGAATTAAGGGAACTGGACGCGGCGGGGGCTGTGGGGTTTGCTGACGGGCGGCCGTTACAAAATTTAACGCTGTTATTTCGTATTCTAGAGTACAATCGGACGGTAAATAAAATAGTAGCTCTCTGGCCGTGCGACACCAAACTGGTCGCTGGCGGTGTGGCTCGCGAAAGTGTCAAGTCGGTGCGCTTGGGGTTGCCGGGGGATCCGGCCCTGTCGGAAACGACGGCCCTGGCAGCGTTGCTCGAATGCGTCGCAGCGACGGGAACCCCCGTCCATATTATGCGCGTTTCGGTGGCGCGATCGCTGGAGTTGATTCGCGAAGCCAAAGCCCGAGGGCTACCTGTCACCGCCAGTACCCCCTGGACGCACGTCCTTTTAGACGACGATCGCCTCGACAGCTACGATCCGAATCTGCGCCTCGCACCGCCGATCGGTACGAGAACTGACCGGATGGCACTGTTAAGCGGGATCCAGGATGGGACGATCGATGCGATCGCCATCGATGGCACACCCTACAGCTACGAGGAAAAAACCCTAGCTTTCGCCGATGCTCCACCGGGCGCGATCGGGCTAGAACTGGCTCTACCCTTGTTGTGGAACCACCTCGTGGAGTCGGGAGAACTCTCGGCCGCGCACCTGTGGCGGCTGCTGAGTACCCATCCGGCTCGCTGTTTGGATCGCGATCCCCCGACGATCGCGCCCCCACAACCGGCCGAAGCGATTTTGTTCGCTCCGAGACAGATGTGGACGGTGGAACGAAATACACTGCGATCGCGTAGTGCCAATACCCCTTGGCTGGGGCGTTCCATTTCGGGACGAGTCCGCCGGGTTTGGTGCGGGGGGGCAGCCCCTTAATTGTTACGCTTTCTTAACACGCCCGGACAGCAAACCTTAAAAAAAGCCGAATAGGCCTTGAAAAATAATGTTTTGTTGTCCTATTATAAGTTTCATTAAGAAATACGTCAAGAAATTCATCCCGAACGCATGGACAATTACGTGAATACACTGATACAATAGACCCATAGGGGGAGTTCGCTACCGAGCGACGATTGCCTCGGTCGATCGAGTAGAAGTCATTAGTGAGGGTAACAGGGACTATGAACGCTTATCGAACGCGCACAACGCGACACCACGCTGCCTTGGCAGTTGGGTCGATCGCCATTATCGCCGCCGCCGCCGTTGGCTGGGGGCTTCCGCAGTTGGGAACCGCGAATATCGACGCGGAAAGAATCGCCCAGTACGATCCGCCCATCGATCCGGGCGTACCTGACGAAAGTCCCGGCAGTGGCAGTCGCTGTCACGAAGGCTAACGCCAGCCCAGTTCTAATTTTTCTAATTTTTTCGAGTGTCGATGTCTCAGGGTTCGTCTTGCAGGGCAGAACCGACGGACAGCGATGGCGAGCGAGCGCATAGGTATAAATACTCAATCTGAAATTCTGAATTAATTTGGCAAAACTTCAGCAGTTATCTGTTGGGGAAGATCCCCCCTCTCCGGTTAACTGGCACTACTCAAACTATGCTGGAGTTGCAAGGCTTTTCCTAAGCAAGCGATCGCCTCTTGATGTTGTTCTAAGGCCGCGAGAAGCTGACCGCGATTGTACCAAGCCTCGTACTTTTCCGGTTGCAGTTTGATGGTGCGATCGTAAGAAGCAATGGCCTCTTCGTAGCGGTGCAAGCGTTCTAGCACGCTACCGCAATTGTACCAGGCTTCGGCATTTTCGGGATCGAGTTCGATGGCGGCATCGTAAGCAGCGATCGCTTCGTTATAGAAATGCAGTTTCTCGAAGGTTTGCCCCAGTTTGCACCAGGTTTCTGCCTTGCGCGGTTTGAGTTTAATCGCTTTTTGGTAAGACGAAACCGCTTCTTCGTAGCGACGCACTTGCACTAGCGTAGCAGCGCGATTGTACCACACTTCGTACTGTTTGGGATCGACTTCTAGGGCGCGATCGTAAGATTCGACAGCCGCATGATAGCGCTTCAAGCGACCTAGAACATTACCGCGATTGTACCAGGCTTCGTATTTGTCCGGTTGCAGTTCGGCAGCTTTTTCGTAAGACGCTAAGGCTTCTTCATCTAAACCGAGTTTCCCTAAAATTGCACCGCGATTGTGCCAAATTTCGTGATTCTTCGGACAGACTAACAACGCGCGATCGTAGGATGCGACTGCCTCTTGCAAGCGTTGCAAGCGTCCTAAAACGTTACCGCGATTGTACCAGGCTTCGTATTTATTGGGTTCGCGTTCTAACACGCGATCGTAAGCGGCGATCGCCTCGTCGTAGCGCTGCAATTTGCTCAACAAACTGGCGCGGGCAAACCACACTTCGACATTTTTAGGCTCGATTTCAATGGCGCGATCGTACACTTCTAGGGCTTCAGAATGCCGTTGCAAACTGACAAACAGTTGTGCTAACTCAACTGTCGCTTCAGTGTTTTCTGGATCGCTATTTAGCGCTTTTTGATAAGATAAAATTGCCTCGTCTTGTTGCTGTGCTTTCGCCAACAAACGAGCGCGGCGCAACCAGGCTTCGGTAAAGTCGGCTTTCATGGTAATAGCGCGATCGTAGCACGATACCGCTTCATTTGGGGCACCATCGCGCTCGAATTTTTTGCCTTGCTGCAAGTATTCTTCTGCGGTCAGTTGGCGCTGCTGATTTTGCAGCTTTAAATTTTCTAAGCGCTTGGAAATCGCTTGAATGTGTTTTTGCAATTCCGGGCGCACTGCTTCCATGACCAACGATGGAGTCACGCGAGAAATTTTGTCGATCGTCGCTGTTTTGCTGTCGTTAACCGCTAAAACCGCATCCTGAATTTGATGCAAGCATTCGTTACGAATCCGCTCGACTTGCTTCATTTCGTCGATTTGACGCTCGATCTCGGCTTCGAGTTGGCTGACTTGCTGGCGAGTTTCTTCGTGCGCTTTGCCGATCCGGGCTTCTAATTTGTTTAGCAACCGTTGCGCCATATCGCTAGAACTGTCGATCTGTTCTTCTAAGTTGCCTAACTCACCCAAACGCTGGCGAACTTCAGCGACAATTTGCTGGAGAACTTGACGCTGCAACAATCCAAAAACGGCAACGATCGCGATCGGGGATAGTGCTAAATTGAGCAACAACGCCTGAAGAAAGGTAATCGAGTTTTCCGACGTGGTAAAATCGTTCGGAGACGGCGCGATCGTCTCGGGTAAACTGACAGCTACCGCCGTTTCTGGAAGTTCCGCCCTCTCGCGTTCCGGGGCGATCGCGTCTCCCTGGGGCGATGTTTCCATCGGCGCGATCGCTTCTGTGGCGGGAGTTTGAGCGGTAAATGCGGCTAACGCCACAGTCGCAACGTTGGGAATACTCATGTTTAGCCTACCAGCACAAACCAACAACATCGGTAGGTCGAAATACCGCGATCGCACCCTGGAACCGGGGAACGGGACACGATCCCCATTTTGCGCCTACCTGGTTCTTTGTACGGGGAATGGGACTCCCGTCCGGAAAATCGTCCCATTTTCGAGGTGCGAATCGGATTGCCCCTCATATTTTTGGCGATCGCCCGAGGTGAAGACAGTTTATAAACTGGACTAATGGTTGACATTTAAATGTCTAAACTTGTACAATTGCTGCACTAGATCGGGGACAAGTACGCGACTGCGATCGAGAATATCGGTGGATCCATGCCCCTCCTTCGGGGAATTCAGAATTCAAAATTACGATTCCCCCTTTTTGAATTTCTAGTTTTGCATTTTGAATTGGAGCGTTGGCGTAGCGCTTAGCGACTGACTTCACCTCGATCGATTGTATAGCAACGACCCCGTCTCGATCGCTTTCGTTTTTAGCAGATTTTTTATCACCTCTAAAACAATGATAAACCTTTTTGACACCTCAGTTTTACTGGGGGCGAATTCTTTTATTCCGCACGGACACTGCTATCTGTGGCGATCGCCTCTGGTCTCTCTCCACGTGGCTTCCGATGCCATTATTGCCATCTCCTATTACTCCATTCCAGCAGGTTTAGTGTATTTTGTCAAGAAACGCACTGACCTACCCTTTAACTGGATTTTCCTACTGTTCGGAGCCTTTATCGTTCTGTGCGGGACGACCCACGTTGCCGAAATTTGGACGCTTTGGTATCCCAACTATTGGGAGTCCGGGATACTCAAACTGGCAACCGCAGCCGTTTCGATCGCCACTGCATTCGCCCTCATTTCTTTGATTCCCAAAGCCTTAGCATTACCCAGTCCAGCGCAACTCGAAGCCGCCAACAAAGCATTAGAAGCCGAAATCGTCGATCGCAAAAAAGCCGAAGCCGAGGTACGAACCCTCAACGCAGAGCTAGAACAGCGCGTGGAAGAACGCACCCAAGAACTGACCTTAGCCAACGACGAACTCCAAAATTATACCACCAAACTAGAGCAAAGTAATCGCGAGTTACAAGATTTCGCCACCATCGCCTCCCACGACTTACAAGAACCCCTGCGAAAAATTCAAGCATTTGGCGATCGTCTCAGCAGCAAATTTGCCGACGACTTGCCCGAAAAAGCACAAAACTATTTAGAACGGATGCAGGGTGCAGCCGGACGGATGTCTACCCTGATTGAAGATTTGCTCGCCTTCTCTCGCGTGACAACCAAAGCCAAACCCTTCAAACCCACTAACTTAGAAAAAATTATCGATGGGGTAATTTCTGACCTAGAAATGCGCTTGGAACGAGAACAAGGTAAAGTCATTGTTGGCGATTTACCCATTCTCGATGCCGATAGTTTTCAAATGCGGCAGTTGTTCCAAAATCTGATCGCCAACGCTCTCAAATTTCACCGTCCCGACGTATCACCAGAAGTCAAGATTTCTAGCGAAGTGACTGATGTGGGTTTGTGCGAAATCAAAGTCGCCGACAATGGTATTGGTTTCGACGAAAAATATATTAACAAAATCTTTACCGTTTTCCAACGCCTCCACAGTCGCAGCGAATACGAAGGAACGGGTATCGGCTTGGCCGTTTGTCGCAAAATTGTCGAACGTCACAATGGTACAATTACAGCAACCAGTACCCCCGGTTCTGGTGCAACGTTTATTGTCACTTTACCCTTACGCCAGAAAAATGGAGGACAAAGTTAATGGACTCGGAAAAAAAGAATGTGGTGATTTTAGTTGCGGATGACGATCCTGACGATCGCCTGTTGATGGAAGACGCTCTCGATGAAACGCATCTTGCTGACGCAGTTTATTTTGTCGAAGATGGAGAGGAGTTAATGGATTACTTACTCCATCAAAACCAATATAGCGAGCCAGCAAACTCGCCGCGTCCGGGTTTGATTTTGTTGGATCTGAATATGCCTAAAAAAGACGGACGGGAAGCCTTGAAAGAGATTAAGTCTCATCCCGATTTTCGACAAATTCCCGTCGTTGTCTTCACCACTTCCAAGGCGGAAGAAGATATCTACCGCACCTACGAATTAGGAGTAAATTCCTTTATTAGCAAACCTGTTTCCTACGACGATCTAGTCGATCTGATGGAAAAAGTGGGTGCATATTGGTTTCAGACAGTCACCTTACCTGCGGGGCACGGATAGCCCCGATAAGAGCGATCGCAACACAGTTCAGACGTAACCGTATTGCTCGAGGATCGATGGTGATGATTTAAGTATGCAAGTGTCTCGATGTTAAGTTAGGGAGCGAGACGCTCCCATTAACAAACCGATCTGCGACAACAGTGCCATCGATCTAAATTTTTACGTGATAATTTCTGCTGCAATCGAAATGACGATGCTCTTAGATCTCGATTTTCCCAACAATGTAGAGAATACCTCGATTAAAGTGTTACTCATTGAAGATGATGAAGACGATTATCTCATTACTGAGGATACATTAGAGGACATACCGGGGCAAGATTACGAACTGACTTGGGTTTCTGAGTTCGATCGCGCCGTAGACGCGATCGAGACATTTAACGACTACGATGTTGTTTTGGTAGACTTCTATATCGGCAAAAGTACGGGGTTAGAATTGCTGCATCTCGCTCGCGCAAAAGACGTGCGATCGCCAATTATTATGCTTACAGGTGTCAGCGATCGCGACAT
>CAKZKB010000287.1 GCA_937121005.1 uncultured cyanobacterium
TCTAAAATAATACTTTTCGGATGAGAATCGAGCCGCGATTCTGCGATGCAGACGCTACGCGATCGCGCCTGCATCTATGCTATAGTGCCATAATAACCCAGATCGGCAATTCTCGTTACAGGGTACAAAAGATATGGCCTATCGGCTCCCAGCACAACGCAAACAGTCTTGGTACGCGCTTTGGTTCGAGCGTCTCATGGCTCTCATTGCCTTTACCAACTTTATTTTAGTGCTGTTCGACTATACTTATGTATCCTGGCGAGACATTTACGTGCGCGGAATTCCCGTCCCGTTCTCCGATAGCTATATCGATTTGTTCCCCGAATGGCTGTATCAAAATTACGATCGCCTCAAAGGGATCGAACCCCATCGCGATACCGAACGTTATTTAGATACCGTCGCCGCCTTAGAAGAACAAGTGGCCCAAACGGGATTAGACTCAGAAGAAGTCGAACCGATCCTCGCTGACTTGCGCCAACAAAGCATACAAATGATTGATGAGAATCCCTTCGCCCTGTCCGAACAAACGGGAATGCTCGAAAAAATTAAAAATGCCGTCCGCGATCGCTTGGAAGCCGAATCTGCTAAATCCGCATTTCGAGAATTTTGGACGCAAGAATATTTAATTTCCCAGGGGTGGAAAGATGAAATGGAGTTTTTCGATCGCAAAGTTCAACCCCGCCTTGTTATCAACTATTACCGCAATATTGGCGAAACTGGAGATTTTGTCGATTTGTTCGCCGCCATCGACTTACCATTTACGATCCTGTTTGGCGTAGAGTTTTTGGCGCGAACTTGGGTCATTTCTCGCCGCAAACCGGATGTTAACTGGTTCGAGGCTTGGTCGTGGCGCTGGTACGATATATTTTTATGGATGCCCGTCATTCATCCGGTGATTCGCCTGTTACGAATTATCCCCGTTAACGTGCGTTTGGGTCAAGCCCGAACGATTAATTTCGATCCCCTACTCAAACAGGTCAATCGCGGTGTCACCACTCATTTTGCGGGTGAAATTACCGAAGTGGTAATTATTCGCACCATTAACTACGTCCAAGATTTCATCAAACAAGGGGAGATTACCAACTGGTTGACGCAAGCGAATACGCGCCGCTATATCGATATTAACGACATTAACGAAGTAGAAGCAATTTCGGCGCGATTGATCGATTTAAGCGTCTATCAAGTATTTCCCAAAATCAAATCGGATTTAGAAGCGCTGCTGCATCATTCCGTGACGATGGCGTTAAAAGAAAATCCAGTTTATCGCACTATGGGTCAAATGGGCGATCGCGCTGTGGCTGATATTGTCGCCCGCATTGTCGAATCCTTGCACCAGTCGGTGATTGCGGCCTTAAACGATCCGGTAGGAGCCGAACTGACCAATAAATTAGTCTCTCATTTTAGCGACAGTTTGCGCGAAGAAGTGCAAGAAGAGTCCAACCTTAAAGAGATCGAACTGTTGCTTGCTGACTTGCTCGAAGAGGTGAAAATCAACTACGTTCGTCGTTCTTTGGCAGAAGACTTCGAGGATATTGTCGATCAAACTCACAAGATTCACGAGATGGTGAAACCCTCTTATCCCGGCGATCGCTAGATCTCGAACTGGATCCGAGGTTAAATTTATGTAAACTCGCGATCGCAAGCCTACCGTAGAGTGCTACAATGCCATAACATAGGGGAAAATCAGTGCCGTCACTCAGTCGGACTTCCAGATAGCACATCCGTTTCGGGTCTGTTGGACTTCGATATATCGATTCTGATTTTTGCTCTACGACCTCTGCCTTGCGACTGCGATCGTCGATATCGCCATTGCTGAAATAAAGTTGTATCGCTCGTTACTTTATTAGCAATTGCCAGTTCTTCAGACCTAGATTCAAGCGCGTACCAACTTAGTTTAGCGTTCGATCCAACCATGAATATCTCCCAATTGGTTGAACTGGCAGAGGTCGCCGTTTCCCATAAAAGGGGTTTGGCTCTCAATCACCTCCAAAAGGTGATTTTGCAAGAGTGTTGTCAGCACGAAACTAAAACCTACGAACAAATTGCCTCCGACCATAGCTACTCTCCCAGCTATTTGAAAAAGAAGGCCATTCCTTTGCTGTGGAAAACGCTTTCAGACACCTTTGAAGAAAAAGTCACAAAAGCCAATTGTCGTAGCGTTCTCGAAAAAAATGTTACCGATCTGGACAATTTTTCTGCGCCTGAAGTTGCCCTAGAGCGACCGGACGGCCCCGTTCCTCTAGGTTCGCCTTTTTATATTCCTCGCGTTCGTTGGGAACGACTGGGATGCGAAGAACTGTTAGAACCGGGAGGTTTGCTTTGCTTGCAAGGAACTAGCAAAGTGGGAAAAACATCGCTGTTGGTGCGACTTCTCGATCGCCTGGAAACGCACGGGTATCGCACAGTACGCTTGAGCCTCAACCGTGCCAGTACCACAGTTTTGAGTTCTGTCGAAACCTTTGCGCGGTGGCTGTGCGCCAATATTACTCAACAAGTCGATGCTGAAATTCGCTTGCAAAAATTTTGGCACGAGGAGGTTGGCGATCTGACCAATTGCAGCCTTTACTTGCAACAATACCTGCTCGATCGCAGTCCGATCCCGATTGTTTTAGCCATAGACGAGTTCGATCGCCTGTTCGATCGACCGACGATCGCCGACGATTTTATCTGCTTGCTGCGATCGTGGTACGAAGAGGCCAAAGACTGTCGCGCGTGGCAAAAACTGCGGATCGTTCTCGTTTATTCGACCGAATCCCATCTACTCTTAAAAACTGGGAAATCCCCTGTTAACATAGGACTAACGCTAGACGTACCGCCGTTAGATACCGCGCAAGTGCGAGCCTTAGCAGCACGTCACCGCTTCTATCTGAGTGCGTCGGATGTCGATCGCTTGCAGTCGGTACTCGGTGGTTTTCCCGACTTGGTGCGCCAAGTGTTCTACCATGCGGTTCGCAGCCATCGTTCCCCAATAGAATTGCTATCGGGTTTGGCATCGGATACGGGAATTTTACGCGATCGCCTGCACGAAAAGTTACACTGGCTCAATACCCATCCCGATCTCCTCGCCGCTTACCAAAAAGTGATTAGCAGCGACAGTCCTTTAATATTAGAGCCGCAAATTGCCTTTCAACTGTACAGTTTGGGTCTGGTGCGCCGACACGACAAAGCTGTAACTGCTAGCTGCCAGTTATATCGCCAGTATTTCCGGGAACGGTTGCGCTAGGGGCGATCGCAAATCAAAATTGGGATGTAGGGGCGATGTGCAAATTGCCCCTACTGTTTTTGGCAAATGGCGATCGCCCGAAATTCTCCAGAACGACTGTTGGCGGGCGGCCCGAAGTGCGATACCATCGATCTCGATCCCGACTTGGGGATTTTGCCATTCGAGCGACGAGAATTATGAGTAACAACCATGAATACGTTATTGCCATTGACTTGGGAACCACTGGGAACCGAGCGATTTTATTCGATAAAGACGGTGCGATCGTCAAACAAGCCTACAAGGAACTGACCCAATACTACCCGCAGCCCGGTTGGGTCGAACACGATGCGGGCGAAATTTGGCGGGAAACGCGCCAACTCGTCAACGAAGTCATCGCCGAAGCCGATACCCAACCGTCGCAAATTGCCGCCTTGGGGCTGACGGTACAGCGCGAAACCTGTTTGCTATGGGATAAAACCACCGGAAAACCCCTGCACCACGCGATCGTCTGGCAAGATCGGCGCACGGCCCCCATGTGTCGCCAGTTGCACGAAGAACGCAAAGCCGAACCGATCCAACAGCGCACGGGTTTGGTACTCGATGCCTATTTTTCGGCCACGAAATTAGCTTGGTTGCTCGATCGCGTTAAAAGCGACAACCCCAATCTCGATCTCAGCAACGCGATCGCTGGAACCATCGACACTTGGGTACTTTGGAACCTCACCGGGGGTAAAGTCCACGCCACCGATCGCAGCAATGCCAGTCGCACCATGTTGATGAATTTGGAGACTGGAGATTGGGATCCGCAACTGCTGCGCCTGTTCGATATTTCCGAGTCGATGATGCCGAAAGTGATGCCGAGTTTGGGGCATTTTGGAGCCACGAAAGGCGATTTGTTTGGGGCTGAAATTCCCATCACTGCCATTTTTGGCGACCAGCAAGCGGCATTATTTGCCCATGGCTGCGATCGCCCCGGACTGCTCAAATGTACCTACGGAACCGGGTGCTTTTTGGTAGCTCAAACCGGAACGGAAATGGTGCGATCGCAAAACCAACTCCTGACGACGGTGGCTTGGGCAGACGAGAACAC
Source organism: uncultured cyanobacterium (assembly GCA_937121005.1). Taxonomy (GTDB): domain Bacteria; phylum Cyanobacteriota; class Cyanobacteriia; order Cyanobacteriales; family Geitlerinemataceae; genus CAKZKB01. Next base: position 4,293 of record CAKZKB010000287.1, read on the forward strand.
CACCAACTACGCCTTAGAAGGAGCCATGTTCACTACCGGAGCTTGCATTCAATGGCTGCGCGACGGCTTAGAATTGATAAAATCGGCTCCCGAAACCCAAACCCTCTGCGAAAGCGTTCCCGACAGCAACGGCGTATTTTTCGTCCCGGCGTTAAGCGGTTTGGGGGCTCCGCACTGGGATATGGGAGCCCGAGGCTCGTTCCAAGGCATTACCGGGGGCGTGCGTCGCGAACACATGGTGCGATCGGTACTCGAGTCGATCGCCTATCAAGTTAAAGAAGTGGTCGATGCCATGAACCGCGATGGCGATACCGCTATTTCCCTATTAAAAGTCGATGGCGGTGCATCTCAAAACGACTTTTTGATGCAGTTCCAAGCCGATGTTTTGGGTATCCCCGTCGAACGTCCGGCAATTCTCGATGCGACGGCCCAAGGGTCGGCATTTGGGGCTGGTTTGGTGGTGGGTTTCTATCCCGATTATGCCGAACTGGTGAGCAAACGTCAAGTCGATCGCACCTTCGAGCCCGGTGCGGGGGCCGAAAAAGCTCAGGCGGATTTTGAAATGTGGAAAAAAGCGGTCGATCGAGCCAAGAATTGGGTCGAATAAAAAGTAGGGTGGGCATTGCCCACCCGTAAGTATTCAGGTGGTACAGAGAAACCCGGTTTCTCGCTTATAGCCGGAAAAAATTGTCTGAATTTTACCTTTTTTTAGGGACTGACGGCGATCGCGATTTGTGAAATTTTTCTTTAATCTGCTTTAACCTGACCGAGCATATCCTGGATATAAGCCCCTAGCGTAGCGTATAGGGTGGGTTGAAATTTTTAATTTTTAATTTTTAATTTTTAATTGGAGTGTAGCGACATTGCGGTATGATGAGGGCAACAGCAACATTTGGAGAGATTGGAATGGGTACAGCTACCTTTATTGAAAACGAACAAGAATTCGACACGCTGGTTGCCAACGAGTCGTTGCTGGTGGTAGACTGTACTGCGACCTGGTGCGGGCCGTGCCGACTGGTCGCCCCGTTAGTCGATCGCCTAGCAGAAGAATACGGCGATCGCGCTAAAGTATTTAAGCTCGATCTCGATTCTAACAAAGAGGTCGCCAAGCGCTTGGGCGTTAAAAGCATTCCGGCGGTATTATTCTTTAAGGGGGGCGAACTGATGCAAACCCTCATCGGCGTGAAACCCTACGAGGAATTCAGCAACGCCATGGAGCAATTTCTGTAGTCCGGTTTGCCCCGCGATCGAGAACTGGAACTCCGAGGCTGGAAAAATCGTCGCCTGCTTCTAGGGTGGAATGGATGTTAAAATAGGAGACACCTTGCGATGAAGCGTTTGCTACTCTCAACGATCCTACTGGGGACGATCGCCGTTCCCGTCTCGGCCCAAACAACCGAACCGGAAGCGACTGAAACCAACAGCGATCCTCGGTTTACCTGTCAGTTAGTCGAGGGCGACTATACCGTAACTTACCATCCCCTGAGCCAACCGGGAGAATCCTATCCTTGGGCCGTTCCTGGCGAGTTGGGGGGTGGCTGGACACCCGAACGCCGTTGCAATGAAATCGCCCGTCGTTTAGAATCTTATCGTCCCGATGGGTTGGTAGAATTAGGTCTCGATCGCGTCAACAACTACGATACCATTTGCGTCACCACTGAAGATAACCCCGCTTGTCGCATCGTTTTAACCATTCCTCCCGGACGGGATCCCGAAATTGTCCGCGATCGCGTTTTTGATAACGTCGTCGCCGCCGATAGCGGAAACCGTACCGAAGGTGTCACCACGTTAATGGGAGACGAACCCGAACTTGGCGATATTGAAGATCTTATCGGCATCGGCGATCGTTCTTCTGGTTCCATTCCCCGGCGATCGACCAGTCGTTTTAACGGGATTGACTTGCGACCCTTTCTCGATCGCTTTGATGGTGGAACCGGAACTCAACTGCGAGAAACGCGATCGGCTGAGGACAGTGACAACCCCCGTTTCAACCCGGAGAATTTCCGCTAGAAATAGAAATGTACGTCCATTCGAGGCGATCGACTGTACTTCCATAAACTACCCTGCGATCGCCTCGTTCCTTTAGTTCTGTTAAGTAACGCGATCGTCGAGGTTCAGTTACTAATACCAATACCAGTGTATCTTGACCGAGCATGGATACAAGCCCCCGAATTTATTCGTGGAAGGATAACCGCGAAGCATCGTCACAAGCCCCTGGCTTTAGATATGGGGCCTTAAATTTTGAATTTTGAATTTTGAATTTTGAATTGGAGCGAAGCGACTTGACAACAATGGTTACTCAACTTGCACCCCCTAAGGCCGCCATTTCCGAAGAGCGCGTTCTGTTACCAGGATGCTATTCTTGGTCGCAATTTGA
>CAKZKB010000288.1 GCA_937121005.1 uncultured cyanobacterium
GCCATGTACGCAGCGAATAACATCGCTCGTGGTGTTCTCAAATACGCTCACTCCGGTGGCGTGCGCTTAGGCGGTTTGATTTGCAACAGCCGCAACACCGATCGCGAAGTGGAGTTAATCGAAGCCTTGGCTGAAAAACTCAACACCCAAATGATTCACTTCGTCCCCCGCGACAACGTGGTGCAACACGCCGAACTGCGCCGGATGACAGTGAACGAGTACGCCCCCGACAGCAACCAAGCTCAAGAGTACAAAGCCCTAGCCGACAAAATTGTCAACAACAAAAACCTGACCATTCCGACCCCGATCTCCATGGACGAGTTGGAAGACCTGTTGATTCAATTTGGTATTCTCGACAGCGACGAAAAATATCAAGAAGCGGTTGCAGCCAACAAAGACGCGGCTCTCGTTTAGGAATCTCGTTCCCCCAAGGAGGGGCAAATCGCCCCTCCCACAAGATTCTCCTTTCCCCATTGTTTCCCCCCCCACCCCATAAACTTAAGAGGGTATTATGAGCACTGTAGAAAATCGTAAAGAGCTCGTCCAAGAAGTTCTAGATGCGTATCCCGCCAAAGCCCAAAAAAGCCGCTCCAAACACCTTAACGTTCACGAAGAAGGCAAATCTGACTGCGGCGTAAAATCTAACAAAAAATCCGTCCCCGGTGTCATGACCACTCGCGGTTGTGCCTATGCAGGAGCCAAAGGTGTGGTCTGGGGGCCGGTCAAAGACATGGTTCACATCAGTCACGGGCCGGTCGGCTGCGGTTACTATTCCTGGTCGGGTCGCCGTAACTACTACATCGGTACTACTGGAGTCGATACCTTCGGTACGATGCAGTTCACCTCCGATTTCCAAGAACGCGACATCGTGTTCGGTGGTGACAAAAAACTCGCCAAACTGATCGACGAACTCGAAGAACTGTTTCCCCTCAGCCAAGGCACGACCATTGAATCGGAATGTCCCGTCGGTCTGATCGGCGACGACATCGAAGCCGTAGCCCGCCAAAAAGCCAAAGAAACGGGCAAACCCGTCATTCCCGTGCGCTGCGAAGGATTCCGGGGTGTCTCTCAATCCCTCGGACACCACATCGCCAACGACACCGTGCGCGATTGGGTACTCCCGAAAGCCGACGAATATCGCAAAACCCCCGAAGGTTTCGAGCCGGGCCCCTACGATGTGAACATCATCGGCGACTACAACATCGGTGGCGATGCTTGGCCCAGCCGCAAACTCCTCGAAGACATGGGCTTGCGCGTCATTTCTCAATTCTCTGGCGATGGCACGTTCAACGAAGTGGTGATGACACCTCTGGCTAAGTTGAACCTGATTCACTGCTATCGTTCCATGAACTATATCTGCCGTTTCATGGAAGAGAAATACGGTATCGGCTGGCTCGAATATAACTTCTTCGGCCCCTCGCAAATTGCCAAGTCCCTGCGTAAAATTGCGGCACAATTTGACGAAACCATTCAAGAGAACGCCGAGAAAGTGATTGCCGACAATCAAGCTCGCATGGACGCAATTATTGCCAAGTATCGTCCGCGCTTAGAAGGCAAAAAAGTCATGATGATGGTTGGCGGTCTGCGCCCCCGTCACGTTATCCCCGCCTTTGAAGATTTGGGCATGGAAGTCATCGGTACCGGATATGAATTCGGTCACGGAGACGACTACAAACGCACCGCCGACTACATCAAAGATGGGACGATCGTCTACGACGACGTAAGCGGTTTCGAGTTTGAAGAGTTCGCCAAAAAACTACAACCAGACTTAATCGCGGCGGGTATCAAAGAGAAGTACGTCTTCCAAAAAATGGCCCTTCCCTTCCGCCAAATGCACTCTTGGGATTATTCCGGCCCCTATCACGGTTACGAAGGTTTTGAAGTCTTCGCCCGCGACATGGATTTAGCCATCAACAATCCCACCTGGGGACTCATCAATGCCCCCTGGAACAAATAAACTCACTGCCCCTCATAGCGTCTCTTCAGGGCGCTATGGAGACAGGAGGCTCTCCTCACTAATTACGTTCCTTTTCACTTCCAGAAGACAATTTTGAATCTTGAATTGGAGCGTAGCGATCGACATTCACTCATCTCGCTTCCCTACTCTTTTCGCTTCATCTAAACCCCCTACTTCGCTTCACAGGAGATCGTCATGACTGACAACCAAGAAAACCAAATCCCGACCGGATGCTCCGAAACCGGCCCGATTCAAGATCACTTCGACCTCTTCCACAATCAAGAATATCAAGATCTGTTCGAGTACAAACGTCAATTTGAAGGCGCACACAGCCACGAAAAAGTAGCCGAAGTTGCCGAATGGACGAAATCCTGGGAATACCGCGAGAAAAACCTCGCTCGCGAAGCCCTCACCATTAACCCTGCCAAAGCCTGCCAACCGTTAGGAGCGCTATTTGTTGCCTCTGGTTTTGAAGGTACGCTGCCCTACAGTCACGGTTCTCAAGGTTGCGTTGCTTACTTCCGCACCCACCTCACTCGTAACTACAAAGAACCCTTCCAAGCGGTATCTTCTTCGATGACTGAAGATGCAGCCGTCTTCGGCGGTCTCAACAACCTCAAACAGGGTCTAGAAAACTCTTACAGCCTCTACGAACCGAAGATGATCGCCCTATGCACCACCTGCATGGCAGAGGTCATTGGAGATGACTTAGGGGCGTTTATTACCACTTCTAAACAGGAAGGTCACGTCCCGGAAGACTTGCCGATTCCTTACGCTCACACGCCTAGTTTTGTCGGTTCCCATATCACGGGTTACGACAATATGCTGAAGGCGATTCTCGCGACCCTGAGCAAAGGCAAAAAAGCCGAAACCACCAACGGCAAATTTAACTTTAACCTGGGCTTCGATCCCTACATCGGCAACATTCGCGAACTCAAACGCATTCTCGGCCTGTTTGGTATCGATTACACGATCGTCTCTGACAACTCGGATACGTTTGATTCTCCCAACACGGGCGAATTCAAAATGTACAACGGGCTAACCACCCTAGAAGATGCGGGCGACACCATCAACGGCGAAGGTTCGTTCTTCTTCCAAAAATACACCACGCCCAAAACTCAAGAGTACATTACCAAAGAGTGGCAGCAAAAAACCTACAACTTCCGTCCCTTTGGTATCAAAGGAACCGACGAGTTCTTGATGGCACTCTCGGCGATTACGGGCAAACCGATTCCCTTAGAATTGCAACAAGAACGGGGTCGCGCAGTCGATGCGCTGACGGATTCTCAAGCCTGGATTCACGGCAAACGGGTAGCGCTCTACGGCGATCCGGATCATGTTTTGAATACCATCCAGTTCTTGTTAGAAATGGGTGCGGAGCCCGTCCACATCGTGGTTACGAATACCAACGAAGAGTTTGAAGCTGAAGCCCGCGAAATGCTGACTAACAGCCCTTACGGACAAGATGCAACGGTTTGGGGTCGCAAAGACTTATGGCACTTACGCTCGTTGATGTTTACCGAACCCGTCGATTTGTTGATTGGTAATTCCTACGGTAAATATCTGTGGCGCGACACGGGAACTCCGTTAGTTCGCATTGGCTATCCGATCTTCGATCGCCACCATATGCACCGCTACGCCACCTTGGGTTATCAAGGCGCGATCAATCAGTTCAACTGGATTATCAATACGATCCTCGAAGAACTCGATCGCAAGACGATCGTTCCGTCCAAAACGGACATCTCTTTCGACTTGATCCGTTAATTAGGGATTAGGTTTTAGGGATTAGGTATTAGGGGGTTTTCTCTTTCTACCTAACCTAAAACCTACCTACGCTTTGCAGTTTGACCGTCCCGGATTCATCTCTCCAGAGAATCCAAAATCTAAAATCTAAAATCCAAAATCCAAAATTGAAAGACTATGGGCCTCGGTAACGAAGTTGAACTCAATGATGCTCCTGCTTTCGATCTCGGCGATCGCGTTCGGGTTCGCAAGCTCATCCGCAACGACGGTACATTTCCCGGCAAAGAAGTCGGTGCTTCTCTAGCCAAGAAAGGCGATATTGGTTTTGTTGCTGGCATTGGCACGTATCTCCAACAAGTCTATATCTATTCGGTTCACTTTCTCGAATCCAACCATGTGGTGGGTTGCTTGAAAAAAGAACTAGAACTCGCCGAAGAATCACCGCCAACCTCTCCCCAAGCAGATTGATTAAAGCCATGATTTCTCATCATTCTTCCCCTTCTCTCCCCAAACCACCAACCGGATTCGATATTTTTGCTCCCTTAAAACATTGGATTGACGGTCTGGAAGTCAGCGATCGCAGCTTCGCACATCTAGTTTGTAAAGTCATTCCTTGCTGCTGTCCCTTTGAACGAACGTTGACCTTTTTCGGTCGCAGCTTTCACATTCCCCCTCTGTGCAAACTCAACCCAGTTTACAACGAACTGGTAAGCCTGCGGTTTCGATCGCTTGCCTATCTTACGGATATTTGCTGTGAAGATGTCAGCCACTATCTTTGCTGATGCAAACGTTGGGTAAACTCCATTTACTCCTACAAAGACCCCCTTACTCGATCGTCGCCATGAAAACCACATCAGGCAAAATTAGCGAACTCCTAAACCAGCCGGGTTGCGAACACAACCACGACAAAAACGGCCAGGGTCATAACAAGGCTTGCAAGCAACAAGCAAAACCCGGTGCGGCTCAAGGCGGATGTGCGTTTGACGGCGCTAGCATTACCCTGGTTCCGATTACCGACGCGGCACATTTAGTCCACGGCCCCATCGCTTGTGCGGGTAACTCTTGGGGCGGACGCGGTAGTTTCTCTTCCGGTTCGACGCTCTATAAAATGGGGTTTACCACCGACTTAAGCGAAAACGATATCATCTTTGGCGGCGAGAAAAAACTCTACAAAGCCATTCAAGATGTACGCGATCGCTACCAACCCGCCGCCGTTTTCGTCTATTCTACCTGCGTTACTGCCTTAATTGGCGACGATCTCGACGCGGTTTGCAAAGCGGCTTCTGAGAAGTTTAACACCCCCGTCATCCCGGTGCATTCTCCTGGTTTTGCGGGTAGCAAAAACCTCGGCAACCGTCTCGCCGGAGAAGCCCTTCTCGACAGTGTTATCGGCACGGGAGAGCCAGAATTTACCACCCCTTACGATATTAACTTGATCGGCGAATACAACATCGCTGGCGAACTCTGGGGCGTTCTACCTCTATTTGAAAAACTCGGTATCCGAGTCCTATCTAAAATTAGCGGGGATGCTTGCTATCAAGAAGTCACCTACGCCCACCGAGCCAAACTCAATGTCTTGATTTGCTCGAAGGCGCTGATCAATTTAGCTACAAAAATGGAGGAACGCTACGGCATTCCCTACGTTGAAGAGTCGTTTTACGGCGTAGAAGATATCAATCGCTGTTTGCGCGATGTGGCCCAAAGGTTAGGCGATGACGATCTCAAGGCGCGAGTCGAGGCGTTAATTGCTGAAGAAACGGCCAAACTACAAACACAACTGGCTCCTTACCGCGATCGCCTAGAAGGAAAGCGAGTCGTTATCTATACGGGTGGGGTCAAAAGTTGGTCGATTATTTCGGCGGCGCAAGATCTCGGTATTAAAGTTGTCGCCAGCAGCACCCGCAAAAGCACCGATGCCGATAAAGCTCGCATTAAAGAGTTACTCGGCCCCGATGGCATTATGATGGATAAAGGCGGCGCACCCGAACTCTTAAAAGTTATCGAACAAACTCGCGCTGACTTACTGATTGCAGGCGGTCGCAGTCAATATACAGCCCTTAAAGCTCGCATTCCTTTTCTGCACGTCAACCAAGAACGCAACAATCCCTATTCCGGGTACGGCGGTCTGTTGGAAATGGCCAAAGAATTGGACGAAAGCCTGCACAGTCCGGTATGGAAGTTGGTACAAAAACCCGCTCCCTGGGAATCGCCAGAAACGCCAGATCTCGCCCCTGAAGAAACGGCGACGACTAAAGTTATTGCTCGCAAAAAAGCTGTCGCCGTTAACCCCTTAAAACAAAGCCAACCTCTAGGGGCCGCGATCGCGTTTTTAGGGGTAGACAAATCGATTCCTTTATTTCACGGTTCCCAAGGTTGCACCGCCTTCGCCAAAGTGTTGCTGGTGGGTCACTTCCAAGAATCGATTCCCCTGGCGACCACTGCAATGAGCGAAGTGAGTACGGTTCTGGGTGGCGATAGCAACGTGGATGTGGGTTTGACGACGATCGTCGAAAAAACTCAGCCGGAATTGGTGGGACTGTTCACCACCGGACTCACCGAAACGCGCGGCGACGACATGGACGGGATCTTGCGCCAGTTCCGCGCCACCCACCCCGAAATCGAGATCCCGATCGCGCTTGCGTCCACTCCCGACTATAAAGGCAGTTTGGAAGATGGGTTTGCGGCGGCGGTGGAAAGTTTGGTACGCCAGATCCCCGAACCGGGAGAAGTCGATCCCCAACAAGTGACCCTGCTCGCCAGTTCCGCACTGGGGCCCGCCGATGTCGCCGAACTCAAAGAGATCGTCGAGTCCTTCGGTCTCACCGCGATCGCGGTTCCCGATCTCTCCACCTCCCTGGACGGCCATCTCGACGATGCCGACTACTTTACCACCACCACCGGGGGAGTCACCGTCGCACAACTGCGATCGCTGGGACGATCGTCCCTCACCCTCACCCTGGGGGGCAGTTTGACCGGGGCGGCCGAGATTTTAAGCCAACGCTTCGGCACTCCGGCGGTGACACTCAATTGCTTTACTGGCCTGGAAGCCGGCGATCGCCTATTGCAAACCCTATCCCAGCATAGCGGTCGTCCCGTCCCGGCGAAATATTGCCGCCAGCGCCGCCAAGTGCAAGATGCCATGTTGGACACGCACTTTTACTTCGGCCGCAAGCGAGTCGCGATCGCCCTCGAACCCGACCTCCTTTATAGCGTCGCCTGGTGGTTGCATTCAACCGGGGCCGAAATCCAAGCCGCCGTCACCTGCACCAAATCTCCCCTACTCAAAAACCTACCCGCAGAAAAGGTGTATCTCGGCGACTTGGAAGACTTCGAGGAACTGGCCGCCGGGGCCGATTTGGCGATTTCCAACTCCAAAGCCCGGCCCCTGGCCAGCCGTCTAGGGATTCCCCTGTACCTACACGGCTTCCCCGTCCTCGATCGCTTCGGGAACGGCCATCGCTGCACCGTCGGCTATCGGGGGACGCTGGAAATGTTGTTTGAAATTGGCAACATTTTCCTACAAGCCGACGAAGATCGCGTCCATCGTCTCGTCCATGAATGGCGGGAAGGGGAATTGGGGAATTAGGGGTTTGGGGGATTAGGGGGATGGGGGGATCGGTGTCAGTGTCCACTTAAATCCTTGTCCTTTCCCTAATACCTAAAACCTAAAACCTAACACCTAAATCCCTTACGCACGACCTTTTTACCGTCAAGGTTCTCAACTTCAAGGAGATACGTCTGATGAAAATCGCCTTCACCACTAAAGATTCTGTTGCGATTAACGCTCACTTTGGTTCGGCTCCCAAAATCGATGTTTACGACATCAACACTGAGGGCTATACCCTGACCGAAACGCTAACCTTTGGGGGCGATCTCAAACAAGACGGCAACGAGGACAAACTCACGCCGAAACTGCAAGCCCTCAAAGATTGCACCATTATCTACGTGGCCGATATCGGCCCTGGTGCGGCGGCTCGGTTGATTAACAAGAATATCACGCCGATTAAAGCGCCCACTCCCGATGCGGATATTACCGATTTACTCGATCGCTTGGTAGTGATTTTACAAGGCAGTCCTCCGCCTTGGCTGCGTAAAGCCTTGGGCCAAAATCGAGCCGCCAATTTTGAAGACGAGTACGTTGAAACCGAAGAAGAAGTCGCCGTGTAACCGATGTTATTCGGTCGATCCAAAGTAAGCATTCAGGTCAAACTCAGAAACCCGGTTTCTCAAAGGATCGAATTTGAATTTAGTCTGCCTATGGACAAGAAGCCGGGTTTCTATACCCCTTACAACAAACCTGAGTCTTCACCCAAAATCTAAAATCTAAAATCCAAAATCCAAAATCGACATGACTGTTGCTACCGAAACCCCAACCTTCAACATTGCCGACGCGCCTTTTTTACAAGCGATCGTCCAACAGATCCGCGCCAACGATGCCTACGGAACCTATCGCAACTGGGGCGACGATCTGCTACTGAAACCCTACATTATCCCCAAAAAACAACGCCGGGAAATTCCCGTCGAAGGGGAAGTCGATCCCATTACCGTCGGTCGGATTTTGGGATTCTACCGGGCGATCGCGGCCTGTATCGAAACCGAAACCGGCCAGCTTTCGCAAGTGGTTGTCGATCTCTCTCACGAAGGGTTTGGCTGGGCTTTGGTCTTTTCCGGTCGCCTGATCCTAGTCTCGAAAACCCTCCGCGATGCCCATCGCTTCGGCTTCGATTCTATCGAGAAACTAAACGCCGAAGGCGAAAAGCTAGCTAAAAAAGGTGTCGAACTAGCTCGCAAATATCCTGAAGTTTGCGACATTTAGGAATAGTGCAACCTTCGCGATCGGGCGAAGGCCCTTCGCCCCTACATGAGGTTTTCATAGAACGGACATGGTACAGACTACAGACGCGATCGCCGTTGACGATCTCAAAAAACAAATCAAGCGGCTCAACAGCAAAGCCGGTCAAATGAAGATGGATCTTCACGACATTGCTGAAGGGCTACCCGCCGATCTCGACAAACTGCCAGAAATGGCCGATCGCACCTACACCATCTACTGCCAACTTCGCGATCTCAAACAACAGCTAAAAACTTTGGAGGCCGCCCAATGATGACTGTACCCCAAACTCTAGCCCAATTCGATCGCCTCTCGGACGCAGAAGAATACTTTGAATTTTTCGGTCTGCCCTACGATCCGCAAGTGGTCAATGTCAATCGCTTGCACATCTTGCGGAAATTCTCCCAACTGGTGGAAGCCGAGGACAAAAACCAAAGCGAAGCACAGTTACTCGCCGCTTACCAGCAGGCTCTCCAAACCGCATACAACGTCTTTTTGACCTCTTCTGGCGTAGAGCAAAAGCTGTTTAAGGTCTTCAAAGATCGTCCTAAAAACGTTGTCAAGGTCTCGGATATCACCGTTGAATAAAGCGTAGGGGCAAACGGTGTTTGCCCAACCTAAAACGCTGATTTTTCCGTTTCTCCTCCCCATTGCACTAGGGTCAACGCCGTTGACCCCTACCACTGGTCACTGAATTATGCTGCCACCTCTAACTGCCACTGAAATCGAACGCTACCGCCGCCAGATGATGTTACCTGGTTTGGGCGAACTCGGTCAGCGCCAGCTTAAAAATACCACCGCTTTGGTGACGGGCGTGGGCGGGCTCGGGGGGACGGCGGCCCTGTATCTGGCGGTGGCGGGGGTTGGCAAGCTGATCCTAGTGCGAGGGGGAAATCTGCAACGCGACGATCTCAACCGCCAAATCTTGATGACCGATGACTGGGTGGGCAAACCTCGGGTCTTTAAGGCTCGGGACACCCTGGCCGCCCTCAATCCAGACATCGAGATCGAGGCCGTCTGCGAGTACGTCAGTGCGGACAACATCGATCGCCTGGTGGCCTCGGCCGATATTGCCCTCGACTGCGCCTTCGACTTCAAAGAGCGAGATTTGCTCAATGGAGCCTGCGTGCGATCGCGCACTCCCATGGTGGAAGCGGCTATGAACGCCATGGAAGCCTACCTAACGACGATCGTACCGGGGCAAACCCCTTGCCTCACCTGCCTGTTCCCGGAAAAACCGGATTGGGATCGCTGGGGCTTTGGGGTACTAGGAGCGGTATCGGGCACGCTGGCCTGCCTGGCCGCCCTGGAAGCCGTGAAGTTGGTGACGGGTTTGGGGGAACCTTTGCTCGGCCGCCTGCTGACCATGGATTTGGCACGGGCTCAGTTTTCCAAACACCGTCCCTACCAGGATCCCGACTGTCCCGTTTGCGGACATCTCAACGACGATCGCCTGTCACAATTGCGCCAGCCCGTCGCTGTTCCCATCTGTTGAATTCTGGCCGAGCTCGTGTTCTGGATTGCTTTAACTCTGTTCGCCTTGGCGATCGCCTGCCGAGTCTACACTCAAAACTCAACAGATGAGGTGGGTTGGTTTCTCGGCTGTATTTCGACTCTCACTTGCGCGATCGCTGGCTCGATTTTCGCTCCTCTATTTATCAAAGGAATTCTCCTCCTAACGCTGTTGGTCTTTCCGATTTGTTTGGGGCGATCGCGGCACCCTCCGAAAAACACCTGTCCTCGGTTGTGCGTGCTGCGACCTCGCTGCCAACAGTATCGCCCTCTAGTCAATTTTACTTCGAGGAAAAACCCATGACTGTTTCTATTACCGAACTTGCCGAACTGCGACTGCGGACGTTTGTCCGGGGAACGCCAAACTACACGCCTCAGAGGGGCATTCGCCTCGCCGTCAAAGACGGCGGCTGCAATGGCTACGAGTACGACATAAAAATTTCTAATGCCCCGAAACCCGATGACGAGGTGACGGAATTTGGAGCCCTGCGGGTTTTTGTTGACCCGAAAAGCGCGCCGCTACTCGATGGCATTGTCGTCGATTATATCGATGGCTTGCTCGAAAGTGGGTTCAAGTTTAGCAATCCCAATGCGACGGATACCTGCGGTTGCGGCAAGTCTTTCCAAGCGGCAGGCGATTGTTCTCCTACAGGTACGCCCTGTTCCTAACCCCCCCTCTGAAACTTTATGCCATTTTCCAAAAACAGTGCGACCTGTTTGCAAGGGCGAATGCCATTCGCCCCTACATCTAGATTGCAATTGGTTGCATCAATCCGTGAAAATTGGTATAACGCATCGCTCTGAAATTCTGAATTCTGAACTCCGAATTCTGAATTGTTAATTTTACCCTTTTTAGGAGATAGAAACATGACGACTTATCAAGTTCACCTCATCAACAAAAAACGCAAAATCGATATTACCATCCCCGTTGATGAGGATACCTACATCCTGGATGCGGCCGAAGAAAATGATATCGAACTGCCCTTCTCTTGTAAATCGGGAGCCTGTTCGACTTGCGTTGGCAAGCTGGTCGAAGGGGAAATCGATCGAGAAGATCAGTCCTTTCTCGAAGACGAGCAAATTGCCAAAGGATTCGTGTTGTTGTGTGTGGCTTATCCGCGATCGGACTGCACGATTAAAACCCACATGGAAGCCTATTTGGTCTAGTGCAACGCATCAACGCAACAACGAACAACGCAACAACTATACAGCAACCCGGTTTTTCAACCCTGTAGTGTTGCGTTCGGCCGATCCGCACTCCCCCATCCAAAAATCTCGAACACAGGAGTCGTACAATGTCAAAAATTGGAATTTTCTACGGCAGCACCTCTGGTGTTACAGAAGAACTTGCGGAGAAGATTCGCGAAGAAATTGGCGAAGATCTCTGCGATCTGTACAGCATGGAGGAAGATTTCGACAGCGCTGACGATCTGCTTGCATATGACTATTTGATCCTCGGATGCTCCACTTGGGGGGCTGGAGAAGTTCAGAACGACTGGCGCGAACCCCTGTTCGATATGGAAGTTGAAAAGCCCGACTTTTCTGGCAAGACGATCGCGATCTTCGGCCCTGGTGACTGCGAAGGTCATAGCAAACATTTTGTCGGGGCGTTAGGCACGCTTTACGACCAGTTTAAAGCCCTAGGCGCTAAGTTGGTCGGAGCCGTCTCTACCGAAGACTATTCTTTTGAAAAGTCTACGTCTATTCGAGATGGCAAGTTTGTCGGGCTGGCCCTCGATGAAGTGAATGAAAGTGACAAAACAGACGATCGCATTGCCAATTGGCTCGAATTACTAAAAGCTGACTTTCCGATGTTAGCAGCTTAAGCTATCCCACATTCGCTAAAAGGAGACACATTATGAGCTACGTTACTGGTTTAACCTTTGGAGGCACATCTTGGACACCTCAATTCCTCAAAGAGATTACCCGCGAGACTTGTTTGGGTTGCGGTCGCTGTTTCAAAGCGTGCGGTCGGGGTGTTATGTCGCTTATCGCCTTAAACGAAGACGGCGAAGTTGTAGACGAAGACGACGACGACGATGAAATCGAACGCAAAGTGATGACGGTAATTAATGCTGCCAAATGTATTGGTTGCCAAGCGTGCGATCGCGTTTGTCCGAAAAGCTGTCACGTCTACGAACCGCTTCCCGCCTAAAGTTTTGCGACCTCACATTTTCCCTTGTCGCTTTAAGGAGGTGATGCCAATGACATGATTTTCCTCTTCCCTCACGTTACGCTAATGATTTCTCGCCCACCTAATACCATTTTCGGAACATGGTAGGGGCGATTCGCGAATCGCCCC
>CAKZKB010000289.1 GCA_937121005.1 uncultured cyanobacterium
AGACGATCTCATGGGTCAATATGCCCCCAAATCGCCTAAAGATGCGCCCCGCCAGGATAGTACCCCCAAAGAACCGCGCCGCATCGAGATTTTAGACGACGAGGAGGACAGCGATCCCGTAGCGTCTAGTGGCGAGACGGATGACTTGCAGTCTCAAGTCCGGGAACTACAAGAAGAATTGCGCCGCCTTCAACGGGAGTAATCATTAATTTTTGCATGGAAAAGTGGGCGACCGAACTATTAGAAGCACTCGAAGCCGCAAGCGTTGAAGCGGAAAACTTCATCTTGGAAGTGGCTGACGAAACCATCGGCGAAGCGATCGAGATTTCGGTGGAGTTCGTAGACGATCTGTGCGAACTGTTGGGCGAAGCGTTGCCCCTCGAGGAGATCGATCGCGCTTTTAGCGAACTACTCGACCTCGATTTTGACTTAGAAGAGGGCGATCGTCCCTACAACCGATCGCGATCGGATATCTTCGACGAACTCGGTGTTTATATCACCCCCAGTGCGACGGTACACCCCGCCTGTCGCGGCTGTCGCAACTATTACGGCTACGCTCACAACGGTAACTTACTCGTGTGCGGAATGCACCCCTACGGTTGGGACGATGGAAATTGTCCCGACTGGGAAGGGGATCGGTGAGCGGTGTTTAATGACCAGTTTCCGGTAAAAGGGACAAGGGGACAAGGAGACAAGGGGACAAGGGGACAAGGAGAAATCAATATTCATCCTTCCTAATTCATCCTTGGAACCTAGAACCTAATCCCTTTGGCAAAATCTAAAATCTAAAACCTAAAATCTAAAATTGATATGACGATCGCCATTGGAGATATTCACGGTTGCGCCCGCACCTTCGATCGCTTGCTCGATGAAATTGAGCTAACTAGAGACGATCGCATTATCGCATTAGGCGATTACGTCGATCGCGGCCCCGACTCAAAAAGTGTCCTCGATCGCCTGATTCAACTCCACTCCACCGGACAACTAATCGCCCTACTTGGCAATCACGATATCGTCATGCTCGATGCCTTGCAACACCCCCAAAAAGAAGCCGAGTGGCGCGACTTTGGCGGCGATACGACGATCGATTCTTACGCACCTCCTGGCGTACCCGGAAAACTCGCCGACATTCCCTTAGAACACCGCAACTTTTTAGAGAATCATTGTCTTAACAGCTACGAAACCGAAACGGCATTTTTCGTCCATGCCAATGCCGATCCCGATTTACCGATAGCCGAACAACCCGATACAATGCTATTCTGGGAAAAATTTCATAACCCACCCCCGCACCATTCTGGTAAAACCATGATTTGCGGCCATACCAGCCAAAAAAGCGGCGATCCCGTGCATATCGGCCATGCAATTTGTATCGATACCTGGGCATGGGGAGGGGGTTGGCTGACTGCATTAGAAGTCGAAAGCGGCAAATTGTGGCAAGCCAATCGCGCCGGGCGCACCCGCATCGGCTGGATTGAAGATTACCGCCAAGACCCAAAATAAAACCTCTATCTAAAGATAGAAATTTGGATGTTTTGACAACTGCCATCGACCTCGCTATGATACGTTTGTAAGGTAAAACCCGCGATCGAGCAATTTTCTATAACAACCGAGAATGTCGCGGATGCAAGCCCCCGACATTTGTGCGGGATAAGGGAAACTCGTTCCTTACTTCTAGCCTACGGCTTTAGTCCGAGGTCAATCCGTCTTGGAAAGTTTGGGGGGAAGAAAATCTACACCCCCAACTTCCCGCAAAATCCAAAATCCAAAATCCAAAATCCAAAATTGAAATGACCGAGCCCATCAATAACATCCAAGACGAACAAATCCCCGTCGGCGCAACCCCTCCCCCGCCTACCGATCCGATCCCGGAAGTCGAGGTGACAGACAATGCGTCCGATCGCGTTACCGTCGAAGAATTTAGCGACAGTGGCGATACCCTCGTCACCAAAGTCAGAGAACTGATTCACGAAGGCAACATTCGCCGCATTATCATCAAAAACGAACAGGGCGATACGCTGCTCGAAATTCCCCTCACCGTCGGTATTGTCGGCGGCGTTGTCAGTACCGTCATGTTCCCCTTGATTGCTGCATTAGGGGCGATCGGGGCCCTGGTGGCGCGCTTGACCATTGTCATCGAGCGGCGTACCGTTTAAATTAAAGGCGAAATTTGCATCAAGGCGCGATCGCGGTTCCCGATGGCGTGTTAGCCTAACTACAGAAGCCCACAAGCGGCCGCTGTGACTCCATGCCCCCCTTAAAATCTGTCCATGCGCGTCAAATTCTGGGGAACGCGGGGATCGCTACCCTCTCCCAAAACGCCGCAAAGCGTTGAAAATTGCGTCCGCACGCTGCTGCGGGAATTTTTAGAGTCGGGATACTCTCGCCCCGACGACATCGATCCGTTTCTCGCTACCCTTCCCCCCCATCGTTTGGGCGGGTTTGGCGGGAACACCACCTGCGTGGAAGTGAGTACGCCCCAGCAACGCTTAGTCATTGACGGCGGTAGCGGGATTCGTTTGTTAGGTTACGAACTCCTCAAAGGCCCCCTGGGACGCGGAGAAGGGGAATTGGATCTGCTGCTGACCCACTTTCACTGGGATCACCTGATGGGGCTGCCATTTTTCGTGCCCCTTTTTATACCGGGAAATGTTATCCGCGTCCACGCCGTGCAGCCGTTTTTACCGCAAGTTTTCCAGACGTTATTTAAGAAGCCTTATTTCCCGGTTCCCTTAGAGAAGATTGGCGCGACGATCGAATATTACCACATTAAACCGCGCGAACCCATCGCTTTTAAGGATATTACCGTAACTCCCTACCAACTCGACCACCCCGATCCCTGTTGGGGGTTTCGGTTCGACTGTGGGGGCAAATCTTACGCCCACTGCGTAGACTCGGAAATACAGCGCGTCGCCCCGGAAGAATTGGGGCCGGATTTGCCACTCTATCAAAATGTGAATTTGATGGCCATGGACGCGCAATATACGTTATTAGAGTCGGTGGAGAAAATCAATTGGGGACATGGTTCGGCGGCGGTGGGGTTAGAAATTGCCCTGCGCGAAGGGGTCGATCGCGTTGCTTTCGTCCATCACGATCCGGCTTCCGACGACAACAAAATCGCCTGCGTTGAGGAACAAACCCGCAAGTTTTATAACAAACAGGTGAAAATGTTGCGCGATCGCGGTCGTCCGGTGCGAGAGGTGGAGTGGATGTTTGCATCGGAAGGAACGACGATCGAGTTGTAAAAATTCATCCCCATTTCATAATTATTGGCGATAGTGGAACTATGTTCGACAGTGTTTCCGCTATGACTCGGATTTCGACTTCTCTAACTCGGCGTAACTTTTTGCGCGTCGCCACAGGAATGGGACTCGCCATTGGACTCGATGGCATTTTTCCAGTTCGAGGGCGATCGTCGGTTCCCCAAAACGCGATCGCAGGCGACAATATTATCGATTTGCACGTGCGGCGATCGACCTTGACCATCGGCGATCGCGAAACTTCTCGGGCCTTTACGATTAATAATACCATGCCCGGCCCTTTAGTGCGCTTGCGCGAGGGAGAAACTGCCACCATTAACGTCACCAACCATCTCGATGTCGATACCTCCATTCACTGGCACGGAATTATTTTACCCGCCGAAATGGATGGCGTTCCCGGCCTCAGTTTTGCTGGAATTAAACCTGGAGAAACCTTTACCTATCAATTTCCCGTGAATCAAAGCGGGACTTATTGGTATCACAGTCATAGCGGCTTGCAAGAACAACTGGGGCATTTTGGCCCGTTAATTGTTGACCCCGCCGAACCGGATCCGGTCGAGTACGATCGCGACTACGTGGTGATGCTGTCGGATTGGACATTTGAAGATCCGCATCAGGTTCTTCGTAACTTAAAACGCATGGCCCATTACTACAATTACCAACAGCGTACCATCGATACGTTAGGGGAAGATTGGGATTGGCGGCGAATGCGGATGGATCCGACAGATATCGCCGATGTCACCGGGGCAACTTATACTTATTTAACCAATGGGAAGACCGCAGAAGACAACTGGACGGGGATCTTTACTCCTGGAGAGAAAGTCCGTTTGCGGTTTATCAATGCGGCGGCTATGACCTTTTTTGACGTTCGCATTCCGGGCTTGAAAATGACCGTCGTGCAAGCAGACGGACAAAACGTGCAACCCGTCACGGTAGATGAATTTCGCATCGCGATCGCGGAAACCTACGATGTCATTGTCGAACCAGAAGACGATCGCGCCTACACCATTTTTGCCGAGACGATGGATCGAAGCGGCTACACCCGAGGAACGCTAGCACCGCAGCCAGAAATGTCCGCACCGATTCCCCCGCGACGCACTCGCCCGGTGCGATCGATGGCAGATATGGGCATGATGCACGGAATGTCGGGAATGGAAGACAATTCTTCCCAACCAGAAATGTCAGATATGGAAGGCCATTCTCATCACTATCATCATTCTACCCATAGCGGACATTCTCAACATGAAATGTCGGAGATGCCAGAAATGGAAATGCACGGGCCAGACGACCACGGCCCCGGCAATGCAGGCGTACCGATGATGGTCAGCAGTCGCCTTCACGAACCGGGTATCGGTTTGGAAAATACGCCAGACCATCGGGTTCTATTATACACCGATCTCCGTAGTTTAAATCCAGCCTACGATCGCCGGGAACCGGAACGAGAAATCGAACTGCACCTGACAGGAAATATGGAGCGCTATATGTGGTCGTTCGATGGTAAAAAGTTCTCGGAAGTCGAAGAAGTCACCTTCTACAATGGCGAACGCTTACGCTTAACCCTCGTCAACGATACGATGATGGAACACCCGATCCACCTGCATGGAATGTGGATGGAATTGGATAATGGCGCGGGAGAATACAAGCCGCGCAAGCACGTGATTAACGTCAAACCGGCCGAGAAACTGTCGGCTGATATAACAGTTGATGCCCCTGGAAAATGGGCGTTTCACTGCCATCTGATGTATCACATGAAAGCAGGAATGTTTCGGACGATCGCAGTGGTCGATCGCCCCAATACGGCATAGTCAGTCGCTACGCTCCAATTCAGAGTTCGTCTTAAAAAGTTCGGGGGGAAGAAAATCTACACCCCCGACTTTTCGCAGAATTCAGAGTTCAGAATTCAGAGTTCAGAATTAAAAATCTCCAGATTCTATGGAGAAAAATACCGCATTCTTGATTGCAGGAGAGTTAAGGTTCGTGAATTCGAGGTATCATTTTATTTTTGGCGCGATCGCGGCCGCGATCGCCCTAAGTTTTCCGCTAAAATTGCGGGCAGAAGAGGGGCAATTTGTCCCAGTTCAAAAAAATCTTGCAGGCGATCGCACTAAAAAAATGCCCGTTGCGACAACAGAAAACAGCAGCTTTCCCGATCTGCAATTCGTCCAAAACGACGCAGAAGATTGGCCCGAACCCATTAACGATTCCATAACCCATTGGCTATTTTTAATCGAACAACTCGAGTATCGAAATAATGAAGGAAGCGACTCCTTAAACTGGGAAGCAACAGGCTGGATTGGGGGCGACTACGAACGCTTTTGGCTGGAAACCGAAGGCGAAGTCGGTCTCGTTTCTGAGGAAGGCACAGAGGCAGAAGTACAGCTTTTATACGGTAAATTGGTTGCCCCTTTTTGGGATTTACAAGCGGGTTTGCGCTACGATCGCACCTTTAGCACTGAAGACGATATCGGTCGCGGATTTGGAGTTATCGGACTTCAAGGACTCGCGCCCTATCAGTTTGAAATTGATGCGTCTTTTTTTGTCAGTGAAGATGCGGATATTTCCGCTCGAGTCAGCGCCGAAACTCATTTTCTCTTGACGCAACGGCTGGTTTTGCAACCCGAAGTCGAAGTCAACCTCGCCGTCCAAGAAGTGGAAGAATGGGGTGTGGGTTCTGGACTCAACGATGTCGAACTGTCGATGCGGTTGCGTTACGAATTTAGTCGCGAATTTGCACCCTATTTAGGAATATCCTGGTCGCAAAAGTTGGGAGAAACGGCCGACTTTGCCCGCGAGGAAGGGGAGGAAGCCAGCAATTTGGCGATTTTGGGAGGCGTGCGACTGATGTTTTAAGGTTCGCCGGGATGGACGATCGAACTGTCACACGGAAAATGTGGCTTTTTTCAGGATGATGTATAATCGTGCGTATTACCTCAAAATGGCATATCGCCATCTCAATTGCACCGGAGTCTGAAATGATGAAGTTATTCAATCTTAAATCCGTCTTTCGAGTGACGCTTTTAGCTGCTTTCGGACTAGCTGTTTCGAGTTCGGCGGCGATCGCGCAAGTAGACTTCGCCGACGAACTTCCCCACGAACACATGGAACATGGGGAAGGTGAAGGATCCCATGATATGATGATGATGCACATGGACGAGACGATCCAATGGATGGAAGAAATGTCTGACGAGGAATGGATGGAAAATCGGGAAGATATTATTTCCGAACTCGAAGACATGATGATGCACATGGAAGATATGCACCACGACATGGAAATGCACGAAGATATGGAACATGACGAACACATGGAACACGACGAACACATGGAACACGAAGATATGGAACATGACGAACACATGGAACACGACGACATGGATCCTATGGAAGGAGGCGGAGTTCGCTAGGATTTCTCGATCGCAAATCGAACCTCAGTTAACATAAAAACACAGGAATTCAGGTTTTTATGGCATCAATTTGGTGCTGACCTGAATTCCCAAAGGATAAGCAAACAAGAGGTCATAATGGGACAAATTGCCAGTCGAAAATGGATACTGATTCTCGTGCTGTATCTCTAATTCGATCGCCTTACCCGCTCGATCGCATGAGGACGATCCCCACCGGGAAAATCCCAATTCTCACTCGCCAGAAGTAGAGACAAAAGCCTCCGATCGCCCTGCAAACCATGAATCGACAACAGCAGAAAGCAGCAACAACTCCAAACCGAAACCGCCATCAACACCATCCTCAGTCGGGACAATTCAGAATTTCTCCTTTCTTGGTGAAACTGCTTTAGCAGGTGTTATCCTAACTCCTATGGCTTTATTTTTTCTTAAAGGGAGGGCGCGATCGTGACCTCAACTCGACTGAGAGTCCGAAAAATACATCGCTGGTTTGCGCCGTTGATGGCGTTTCCATTACTGCTGACGATCGTCACGGGTTTTGGATTTCAACTGGCAGTGACAACCGGAAACACTCAAGAATTTTTGTGGTTGCTCGACTTGCATCGCGGGAAATTTGGTAGTATAAATTTAGAGAACATTTATCCCTTTCTCAATGCCATTGGTTTATTTATCTTATTGACGACCGGAATTTGGATGTGGCTGCAAATTCCTCGCCATCGATCGCCCTCCAATTCCCCTTAAGGAGTTCTTTACTCGAATGCGACTTTTACTCGTTGAAGACGAACCCGACTTAGGAAAAGCTCTCGATCGCGCCTTGACGCGATCGGCTTACGTTGTCGATTGGGTTCTCGACGGTGCAGAGGCTTGGGAACTGTTGCAAAACAATTGGATCGAGTACGAAGTTGCCATTTTCGATTGGCTCGTTCCCGGTTTATCGGGGGTGGAATTATGCCAGAATTTGCGACAGCGAGGAAGTGCGTTACCCGTATTGATGCTCACCGCAAAAGACACGGAAGCCGATAAAGTTATGGGATTGGATGCGGGAGCCGATGACTATGTGGTGAAACCCTTTGGGATGGCAGAATTGCTAGCAAGATTGCGAGCCTTACAGCGACGATCGCCCCAACTTCAGCTTCCCAAACTGCAAGTCGGCGACTTGGTTCTTGATTGCGGAACCCGCCAGTTATGCAGTGGCGAAAAAACTCTAGAACTGACCCATAAAGAATATCAGTTGATCGAGTATTTTATGCGCCATCCCAACCAAATTGTCACCCGCGATCGCTTGCTCTATCAACTATGGGAAATTGGTGCCGAACCCGAAAGTAACGTCGTCGCCGCTCAAATTCGCTTGCTACGGCGGAAACTGGCTGATATTGGGCGCGATCGCGTCATTAAAACGGTTTACGGGCAAGGATATCGGTTCAGTTTAGATTCTGAAAACTGACTTAAAAATTAGGCAATTGTCATGGAATCTAATTTTTTATTCAAAAACACTCGTCTGCGGTTGAGTTTATGGTACGCGGGGGCAATGGGATTCCTTTTAAGTCTCTTTTCGATTGGAGTCTACGAAGCCATTCTCCACGCCCATGAAATGACATTAAATCGAGAAATTGAGTCCGTTACTGGAACGCTACACGACAGCTTGAAACCATTGTTGAAAACTCCAGGAGAATTAGAACCGCAAATCCATCAATCTTTTCCCTATTTGTGTATCGTCGGACAGGCTTGCGACTCCGAAGGTTCGCTGAATGGAATGGGTGCAATTCATCAAGGTAATTATTATATTCGGTTTCTCGATCGCCATGGCAACCTAGTCGCAACATCCAGAATGTCAAGTGGCGATACAATTGCTATTGATTCGCTGTCAACTTGGCAAACGTTAACCGACAAACAACACCATCGATACCGACAAATGACCGTTAGATTAGAAACTCGCGATCGCCAAGTTTGGGGATATTTACAAGTTGGAAAAAGTTTGCAAGAATGGGATGACTACCTAAAAATTGTTCGCTACTTTATCTTAGTCGGCTTGCCCATTTCTTTGGCAGTTGTTGGTGGTGTAGCGTGGCAATTGTCGGGACTTGCCATGCAACCCATTTATCGATCGTACCGACAAATTCAACAATTTACTGCTGATGCAGCCCACGAATTGCGAACGCCTCTAGCTGCGATGCAAGCGATCGTCGAATCGACATTAACGAACCCTGAAATCTCCAGAGATGAAGCGATAGACACCTTGCAAGCGTGCGATCGCCAACATCAGCGACTCTCCGAGTTAGTTCGGGATTTGCTGTTGCTTTCGCGCCTCGATTTTCATCTGACAACGATAAAACGTCAGCCTTGCTGTTTGAACGATATCGTTGCCGATGTCGCAGAAGAAATGGCTCCTCTCGCCCTTGGCGACAACATCGATATTCAAGTTGTTACTTTACCCGATCCGGCAATTTCTGTATGGGGTACCGAGTCCCAACTCTATCGACTGCTGGTGAATTTAGTTAGCAATGCCATTCGCTACAATCATGTTGGCGGAAAAATTAAAATTCACTTAAAATGCAGCGATCGTCGGGCAATTTTGCAAGTGAACGATACGGGAGTGGGAATTCCAGACGCTGAGATCGAACGAATTTTCGATCGTTTCTATCGTGGAGATCGCGATCGCTCTCGCAAAAGTGGGGGGTCGGGATTAGGACTCTCGATTGTTAAGGCGATCGTCGAAGCTCATGGCGGTCGCATTGAGGTCAGGAGTATAATAGAAAAAGGGAGTCAATTTGAAGTGCGCTTGCCCTTGAAATAGCGATCGCGACACGGTGTTCCTAGAATTAACGTTCGGTAATTGTTCTTACCCCATCCATTTTCTCAGTCTCAGTGTGGCTGCTGCGGGGAGTCGCTTCAAAGCACCGTAACCGAGTACAATGGCTGTCGTGCGATCGTTTCTTTATATCCCGCGATCGCCTCTTGTTCTATAATAGCGATCGCAACCCGAAATCCAAGCCTGCCGTGAGTCCAACCACCGCACCCATCGCCTCTACCACCGCTTTCGACTTCGATCGCTTCGATCGCGACGTAATGAAAACCTACGGGCGCTTTCCCATTGCCCTCGATCGCGGAGAAGGCGCTCGCGTGTGGGATACTGACGGTAAAGAATACCTCGATTTTGTCGCCGGAATCGCCACGTGCACCCTCGGGCACGCTCACCCGGTACTCATTGAAGCCGTCGAAACCCAGATCCGCAAGCTGCACCACGTTTCCAACCTGTACTATATTGCCCCCCAAGGGGAACTCGCAAACTGGTTAGTGAACCATTCTTGTGCCGATCGCGCCTTTTTCTGTAACTCCGGTGCTGAAGCTAACGAAGGGGCGATCAAATTAGCTCGCAAATATGCCCACACCGTTCTTAACATCGCCGATCCCGTTGTTTTAACTGCCCACGCCAGCTTTCACGGCCGGACGCTAGCGACGATTACGGCTACCGGACAACCGAAATACCAAAAGAATTTTAACCCGTTAGTGCCCGGTTTTCAATACGTGCCCTACAACGATATTGAAGCCATAGAAACCACGATCGCCGAACTGGATAAAAACGAACGGCGGGTAGCTGCAATTTTACTCGAAGCCTTGCAAGGCGAAGGCGGCGTGCGTCCGGGCGATCGCGCTTATTTCCAGCGAGTGCGCCAACTGTGCGACGAAAAAGGAATTTTACTAATTCTCGACGAAGTGCAAGTCGGTGTCGGACGCACGGGCAAACTTTGGGGTTACGAAAACCTGGATATCGAACCGGATATTTTCACCAGTGCAAAAGGTTTAGGTGGCGGTATTCCCATTGGGGCGATGCTGTGCAAAGAATCGTGTAATGTTTTTGCCCCTGGCGACCATGCGAGTACCTTTGGCGGCAATCCTTTCGCTTGTGCGGTGGCGTTAGCGGTATGCCAAACCATCGAGCGGGAAGGTTTGATTGACAATTCTCGATCGCGCGGGGAACAGTTGCGATCGGGTTTGAAGGCGATCGCGGCCGAATTTCCCCAAGTCGTCGAGGAGGTTCGCGGTTGGGGACTGATTAACGGCATGGTCTTGAAATCCGATATCGAACTGACCTCCATCGATGTGGTAAAATCGGCCATGTCTTCCGGGTTGTTATTGGTTCCCGCCGGGCCGAAAGTGGTGCGGTTCGTGCCTCCGTTGATTGTATTGGAAGCCGACATCAACGCCGCCCTTTCTGGTGTGCGACAAGCCCTTTTGGATGTCGGTTCTTAGCTGGTGTAGAAACCCGGTTTCTGAAAGGACAAACTCAACTCTTGTCTGGCTATAAATAAGAAACCGGGTTTCTTGTATCCGAACTTTCCAAGACGAATTTTGAATGTTGCGAAAAGTTGGGGGTGTAGATTTTCTTCCCCCCAAACTTGCGAAAAGTCAGGGGCGTAGATTTTCTTCCCCCTGAACTTTTCAAGACTCAAGACGAATTTTGAATTGGAGCGAAGCGACTGACTTCTGCCCGAAAACGAGAGCCCGAAGGTGCAAACTCCCTTAACATACAACGGCCGGCGTTAACCAACCGACCGATTTACGTTACATATCGTAATGATAAGATCGCGAAAATTTGCAAATCGTTCGGGAAACCGAATCGCCTCTGGCCCTGGGAACGTTAATCTCCCCGGCAGATGGGGCATACTGAGTAGTAGAGCCACTTCTGTGTAATACTGATGAATCCATTCGCGATCGCCCGACTGTTCCATCGTTCCCCACGCGGCATCTGGCTAGCCGTCGCCCTGGCCGCTTGCTTGACCTTAAGTAACTGTGCGTCTCCGGCCTCCTCCACTGATGGCGATACGCCCGTCGATGCGGAGTTCGAGGAAAAAGTGTTGCAGGTGATCCGCGACAACCCGCAAGTGATTATTGAAGCCGCCAACGCCTACCGCCAACAGCAACAAGCAGAAGCGCAAGAGGCCCAAGACGCTGTGGCCCGCGAAGTGCTAAAGGATCCGAGTGGGGCGATCGGCGAGTCGCCGACCAAAGGTGCCGAAGACCGCAACATCGTCTTGTTTGAATTTTCTGATTTTCAATGTCCCTACTGTGCGGCGGCTTTGGAAGCACTCGATCCGTTTATGGAACGTCACGGCGACGAGGTGACGCTGGTGTACAAGCACTTACCCTTGACGCAAATTCACCCGGAAGCCCTGCCATCGGCGAAAGCATCCTGGGCCGCCCAACAGCAAGGCCAGTTTTGGCCCTATCACGATGCCCTGTTTGCGGCTCAAGATCGCTTGGGCGAGGATCTTTACGTGGAAATTGCTGAAGATCTCGATCTCGATATGGAGCAGTTCAATCGCGATCGCAACAGCGCAGCCGCCGAACAAGCGATCGCCGACGATATGGCCCTGGTGCAACGGATCGGCGTGAACAGTACGCCCACTTTCTTTATGAACGGTCGCCGCGTAGATCTGTCTGAAGACAAGGCTTTCGAGAAAGTCTTGGAGGAAATCAAGGCCGAATAGCGATCGAGAACACAGTGCCATGGCGATCGTACTGCGCGACTGTCACCCCTGGGGGGGAGTAGTCTAACAAAGACTCGCAAGTACCCTAAAAACAAGACGGGACTTGCCGACTGGGGTGTTGCCATGAGCGTTACCATCGCCGGGGAGCAAAGCCACGCTCCCCCACTTCAAGGTTTGAAAAAACGAGACGATCGCGCTTTGTCTGTATTGTTCGATCGCGACGATATTGACGAAATCGCCGACGACGTGACCGAAACTCTATTTCGATTTTATCCCGAACCGATTTGGGAGGAAGATCCGTTTGAGTTTTTGAGCGAATTTTTGTAATCGATGGCCCTGGGGGAGCCAGCCCCCAAAGGGGAATCAGAGCCATCTCACGTTAAAATAGTTGCATGGTGTAGCGATCTGACAACAAGCGGCATGAGCGAAGCGCAAACTCCCCCCCCCAGCGCCGACGGCTCCCCCTGGGAAACAGTGAATTTCCCCGGAGCCGCCAGTATCGATACTTTGGCAGCCGATCGCGTCGCCGAAACCGCCGCACCGCCACAAGCCTTAGAAAAAGCCATCGCCCTGATCGGCGTACAAATGCAGCGCAACCGCGAGCTCTTAGCTGGAGCCATGGCCGCTCGCAGCGAAACCGAAGACGAGCCCGAGCGCATTGCCCGCCTGACGCGCCAACTCGAAGCCGCCGAAGAGACCATCGCCCGCCAACAGGCTCTAGCCCGCAGCCTCACCACCGAACTGGAAAGCCAACGGCGACGGGCGGCTCGGTTGCAACGCCAGCGAGACGAAAGCCAACAGGAAGCGCGATCGCTCGGCCAGCAGTTGGAATGCGAGCGAAGCAGCAACCGGGAACTGCGATCGCGCCTCGATCGCCAGCAACGCCTGGCCCTTCAGTTCAAAGCCGCCTTAGAAAAGGCCCTCGATCGCACCAGTGTTTCCAAAGAGGATCTCGACATCGAAGCGGCCCCCGTCGCTCCCTGGCCCCGCGATCGTCGCCACTCCAGTTCTACACGTCCACCGTCACCGCCGCCTCCCGAGCCCGATCCGACCCGTCCGAAGGGGGTAGGAGAATCGCCATCTTCCCTGGCCGACATCGACTTGCCCCAGTTTCCTCCCCTATCGTCAAGTGGCGATCGCGACGGTTAACGCCAAAACCGGAAGCAAGATAACGGATTATTAATGTCATCTTAACCAGCACGCTCGGTAATTCGGATAAGCTAGCCAATGACTGTAAAGGCACGATCGCGCTCCGTCTGCAAGGGAATCGTACAACAATGCGTTGTTTTTGGGGCTTCAGGGTGTGCGTCCGAGCCTATCGAGAAGCGATCGCGGTTCGATGGCGATCGCTCGTCAATAATATCACCTAACCATTCAGTTTCTTGAAGTCGATAAGATGCGCGATCCTTCTCATTTGTCCGATACCTCAGAAGAGTCTTTAGCTCAGCTTGGCTTGGACTCGACTTTGCGAGAACTATCGTTATACGATTTTCAAATCGAAATCGGTTGTCCGGGCAAACAACTCGCCCGCACCTTTGAAGAAAACCCTCTCATTCCCGGAGCTATTTTAGTGCGCGGTGGTGAATTTGCGGGCATGGTTTCCCGACGGCGGTTTTTAGAAATTATGAGCCGTCCCTACGCGATCGAACTGTTTTCTCGCCGTTCTCTGGCTTCTCTACAGGGGTTTGTAGCTACGGAAGTTCTGGTGCGATCGGGCAATACGCCGATCGTGGCGGCGGCTCGCGAATGTTTGCAACGTCCCCCGGAACTACTCTACGAACCCGTTGTCGTCGAATTGAGGCCGGATGTTTATCAGTTGTTGGACGTGCATCAGTTACTCGTCGCTCAATCTCGGTTGCACGAACTGGCGACATTGCTGTTACAAGAACGCGGACAAGAACTCGATCGCGCCAATGCCGAAATTACCTCGCTCAACGAACAACTGCAAGCCGAAAATATTCGCTTGAGTGCCGAACTCGATGTCACTCGCCGCTTGCAACAAATGCTGTTACCCAAAGAGACCGAACTGTTGCAAATTCCCGGTTTAGAAATTGCCGGATTCATGCAGCCCGCCGACGAAGTGGGCGGCGACTACTACGACGTTCTCAACCACGACGGCCGGATTAAAATCGGTATCGGCGATGTCACCGGACATGGCTTGGAAAGTGGCGTGTTAATGATTATGGTACAAACAGCAGTCCGCACGTTACTGGCTAACAACGAAACCGATCCGGTGAGATTCTTAACCGCACTCAATCGCACGATATACGAGAACGTGCAGCGCATGAATTCCGATAAAAATATGACCCTTTCGCTGCTCGACTACAAAGAAAATCGAATGCACTTGAGCGGACAGCACGAAGAGGCGATCGTCATTCGTAGCGGTGGCGAGATCGAACTCATCGATACCCTAGATTTAGGATTTCCCATTGGCCTCGACGAAGATATTGCCGAGTTTATTGCCCAAACTTCGGTACAATTAAATCCAGGAGATACGGTCGTTCTCTACACTGATGGGATTACAGAAGCCGAAGATGAAAACAAAAATTTATACGGTTTGGAACGACTGTGCAAAGTATTAAAAACAAACTGGTACAAATCGGCTGAAGAAATCCGTAAAGCAGCCATCGAAGACGTGCAAGAACATATCGGCAACCATAAAGTGTACGACGATATTACCTTGCTAGTCCTCAAACAAAAAGGAGTCGAAGCAATGGAAGCAGTTTGAGGGCGATCGCGTTGTGTTAAAAGTTGTGAAGGCAACAGCGAAACCATCCGGTTTTCGGATACAATCGCCTCAACCCTTCAGGACGTGCATCATATGAAAGCGATCGCCCTTT
>CAKZKB010000290.1 GCA_937121005.1 uncultured cyanobacterium
CGTATCCCAACTCGTCAGATGTCAACGAAGTCAGAGTATCGTAAGTGCGAGTGATACTGATGGGAATTCCCGACACCGGAACTTCTAAATCCGTAAACGAGAGTTGGAAATTCCCCAACTTCAAGTCACCCGTCAAGTGAACGATTTCCTCATCGAAAGCCGTATTTCCACCTGCATCTGTCGCCGTCAATCGCAGGATATAACTGTCATTGAGCAACACGGAAGAATCGAATTCTCCCAAAGCCGAATAAGTGGTAACTTCTTGCCCGTCAACACTCAAGATCTCGACAAACTCTCCCCCAGCAACGGGAGCCACTTCTAGAGTGTAATTGGTTAAATTACCATCGGGATCGTAAGCAATGCCAATGACATCAGTGGGCGCACTAATGAGACTATCTCCGATGTCATCTCGAATATCTACTACTGGCGGTAACAAGTCGTTGGGATCGACAACTTGCACCTCCAAAATCGGACTCGTGCCTTCATTTCCTGCCCCGTCAGCAGCAACAGCCCGCACTTCTAAAATTCCCACAGAACTGGGAGCAAAATTAAAGAATCCACTAGCATCAATGGCAACGGGAGTGCCATCGACAAACACTTCTAATTCCGTCACACCGACATTATCAGTGGCGATCGCTTGGAAGCGAGTCACCGACCCTAAATCGGCTCGAAGTTCGCCACTGACCGTGCGGATACCCCGCACTGGATTGACAATAACCGAAGGGGGAATCTCGTCGTTGACGACAGTAAAATCGAAGTCCAGCGTGGCGACTTTGCCAAACGCATCCGTCACCGAAATCGTTCCGGCGTGCATCAATCCCACATCGCTATCCTCGGGAATCCAACGCAACCGACCTTCCGAGTCGATGGTCATTCCCAAACCTAAAGAAACCC
Source organism: uncultured cyanobacterium (assembly GCA_937121005.1). Classification (GTDB taxonomy): domain Bacteria; phylum Cyanobacteriota; class Cyanobacteriia; order Cyanobacteriales; family Geitlerinemataceae; genus CAKZKB01. The sequence goes on from CAKZKB010000290.1 coordinate 895, forward strand.
CATCCAAACTGTAGGTTAAAGGCGTAGCATCGGTGGCTCGCACGTCGTAGCCGTAAGTGACATCGGGAGTGGCAAAATCGGCGGGTAAAACGCTGGTGTCGATAACCGGAGGCTCGTCCTCGATCGCCTGCAAGATATAACTTTGAATCCCCACTCCCATGCCGTCAGAAGCAGACACCACAATCCGATGAGACCCCAGTGTGGAAACATTGCCAACAATGGCATCGTCAACGATACTCAATCCCAAATCCTGTCCGGTGACAAGAGAGTAGGTAATGTCGTCATCGTCGGCATCGATGGCGGCTAACTCGTAGCGATAAGAACCGCTAAAATCGGCAAATAAAACGGGTTTGGACGTAAATTCGGGTGGAGAGTTGAGAACTTCGGTTCCCACTTCTAAGGTGAAGAACTGCCGATCGCGATCGCCTTGAGAATCCGTGACGATCGCCTCTAGTTGGTAGCTGCCCGCCAGAGGGAAGTTCCAGGACACGACCCAGTTTCCGAGTCGATACTCATCCCAGTGGGGGCGTTATTCAAACTAAAGGCGAGGGCATCTCCTTCTACATCCGTCGCCGTCACCACGTAGTTATATTCAACCCCTTGAGACCCCAACGTTAGAGGCACGGAAGTAATTTGCGGCGGCACGTTAACGCCGCGCACGTCTAGAGTATAAGTTTGAGTATCGATGGCTCCAAAGCCGTCAGTGACTTCCACAATCACCTCGTGGCTGCCAATCTGTTCCAGTGCGGGAGTCCACAAAAGCGTCCCCGTTTCCTCATCGATGGCCATGCCCGCCGGGCCGGTTTCCAAACTCCAGAACAGTACGTCGCCTTCGGGATCGGTGGCGGTTAAATCGTAGCGGTAGAGGCGATCGACTGTTGCGGCTGCGCGGGGATCCGAGTCGATATTGGGAGCCGAATTAGTGGCGTTTGAAACCACTGAAATGGTAAAGTCTTGCTCGACAATGCCACCGCGTCCGTCGCTGACTTCAACGGTAACGGCGTGACTTCCTAACTGTCCCGGTTGGGGTTGCCAGAAGACAAACCCGGTATTGGCATCGATCGTCATGCCAGTGGGGTTGTTGGTTAGCTGGTAACTCAACGGATCGCCGTTAGCATCGACCGCTTCAACTCGGTAGAGGTAGTTGCTCCCCACTCGCACTGCTTCTCGCGGCGCAGAGAGAATTTCTGGAGCGATATTGCCCGTGTCGGGAATCACTTGCAAATCGAAGACTTGCAAACTTTCTCCACTGCCGTCGCTGACCGCAATCTCGATGTCGTCGTAGGCTCCCAATATAGGAGTTTCCCAACGCAAGACACCGCTTTCGTCAATACTCATTCCCGCCGGAGCGTTGGCGATCGAGTAGGTCAAGCTATCTCCATCGGCATCGATGGCGCGGACTCGATATTCGTAGGGCAACCCTTCAGTGGCTTGTAGGGGCGGTTGGGAAAAAAGGGCCGGTCGGTTGTCGGCAACGGTAGCAATTGAGAACGCTTGCAAATCGATGCCGCCGCGTCCGTCTTCTACCCGCACGATGACCGTTTGTTCGCCCACTTGCGAGAGCTTCGGTTCCCAGACGATCGTCCCGGTTTCGGCATCGATACTCATGCCGTTGGGACGCACGGCCAGTTCGTAGCGCAAAACGTCGTCGTTAGCATCGCTGGCGATCGCATCGTAGCGATAGCGTTCTCCGGCTACGGCGATCGTCCCCGGTTCGGAGTCGAATTGCGGGGCGATATTGCCCGTATCTTCTCCCACCGTCACCCCAAAGGCTTGCACCGCCGATCCGCCCCGGCCGTCGGTAACGCGCACGCTGAAGGGTTGGGGAGTGGCACTGACGGTATCGGGTATCCAACTCACCACCCCCGTATTGCGATCGATGCTCGCACCTTCGGGAGCCTCATCCAAGAAGAACTGGAGGCGATCGCCCTCGTCGTCCGTTGCCGCCACCGGATAAGAATAAGCAATGCCTTCGACGGCGGTTTCTCGCGGTTCGGAAGTAAAGACCGGATCGGTGTTGTCGTTGCGAACCAGAACCGCCACTTCGTATTCTTGAACCGCCCGACCGCCGCGACCGTCGGTGGCTTCAACGGTAAACGAATAGACCCCAGCCTCGGTCGGAGTCCACTCAATTTCCCCAGTCAACGGGTCAATTTGAGAGCCATCCGGCGCGTTCGACAAGCGGTAGCTTAAAGTATCGCCATCGGGATCGACGGCCATGGCGGGGTAGAAATAAATCGCATTCGCCCCTACCGTCACCGGAATCGAACCCAGAACCCGGTTGGTTCCCGGTTGCGAGAACAGCAGGTCGAAGCTGTGGGCTTCCCCAGTGCCCGTAAATTGGACTTCAAAGGTCGTGCTTTCTCCGGGACGGGCATTGACCGTTCCGGTTAAGTTATCGAAGCCGATGGTGTTATCGGTAGAAATAACATCCAGGCCAAATGGCGTTTGGAGTTTGGCAACTTGGCGATCGACAAATGCCGCCGCAAACGACTCGGCAATATGCCCTCCCGCTTCAATTTTTTCGATATCCCACGCCACTCCATCCGTTGCCCAAGCTAAATCGGCATAGGCGGTTTTGGCAGAATTGAGACTCGTCGATTGTCCGGGAATTAACTCCCCGTCGGGGACGATGAAATAACCGCCGCTACCATCGGCAACATAGGCATTCCCTTCCGAGTCCACACCCAAAACGTTCTCGCCAGTGGGTTCTTGGAATTGAACCGCTACCACTGATTCTAGGGCAATTTCTCGATGTTTCAGCGCGTCAAGAACGTTATTGAAATGGAAAGAATTGTCAATTTGGGAGCGAACTTCATCCGTAATCAAAACCGCGTTAATGGAGGCATCAGGACGGAATTGATAACCCAAGGCTTCGCGCAAACCTGCATAACCATCTTCATCTTCGCTAAAGGGGCCGGGGGGATCGGTACTGATGTTGGCAGCAACGCGATCGAACTGTACGTCCGTGCCAAAAGCAAAATCAGAACTGGGGACAATACCGAGTTGCTGTCCGGCTTGCCCGGAGACAGAATAGACGGCGGCACTCAAACCGCTAGCAAACGTGCCGTTAGCGGTATCGCCGACTGCTAAATTGGGATTGGAATCGACATCTAGCAGTTGGAAACCGTAAGCCTCTGTCGTCGCTCCCGATCCGTAAGCGACGACGCGATAAGTTCCCGTTTCCGTTAGCGTCAGCAGGCGCGATTCGTCATTGGTCGGCCAATCTCCAATGGAAGTATTGCTAGGAGCCAACACTTGCACCCGCATGGTGTTCGCATTGGGGGTGAGAGTATCGAAATAGAGCGTTTGTCCCGCTTCTCCAGTAAAGGTGTAAATATCCCGTTCCCCAGCTTTGGAAATCTCTCCAAACACGGGCGTATCGAGGGATAGATCGACAACGCTCGTTTCCGAAGGGACAACTTGGAACGAAAAATCGATGGGGGTGCTGCGGTTGCCAATCAGAGCCAGAGTATAAGTATCGTCAGCAGGTAAATTGACTTCAAAATTGCTTCCCAAGCCGCCGCCTGCAACCTCTAAATTATAAGAATCAAATAGTTTCCAATTCAGATTAGCCGATCCCGATAAGCTGTTGAAAAAGAGTCGCTGTTCGGCCGTACCGTCAAATTTGTAAAGTTGGGTGGCATAACCGGGATCGAGTTGGATGTCGATGGGGGTATCGAATAGCAACGGGTCTTCCGAAGCCAGCAATTGAAACTCGTAGTCGCCAGCCGCTCCGCTATTGCCGTAAAATTCGAGTCGATATTCACCGTCAATGGGTAGAGATAGCAAAGAGAAGTCCGAGCGCTCGTCGTGTCGGTAACTGGAACTTCCTCGAGCTTCGGCAAACAATTCGCGACCGTCCGGTGCAATTAACGCAGCAAAAATGCTATCGCTATCGAAACCTTCAAGGGCATCGTAATAGACCTGGGTTCCGGCTGTAGCCGTAAACCGATAGGCTTTTCGCTCTCCCGAGGCGATCGCGTTACTGATGGGAGTTCCTAAAACATAATCCTCGACGATCGTCCCACTCGTAAGAGGAGGGGGATCCCCATCGAACGTCGATGCTAGCACTTGAAAGCGCGGCGACGTAGTGCTGCTGCTCGTGTTGCGAAGAACTAGGGTATAAATGTCGTCGCGATCGACCGTGACTTGACGATCGCTGCCGAGACTGCTAAAGAACAAAGATTCGTTGTCTTCATCAGTACCGCGATCGTATCCCGATATATAAAGCTGCCAATTTCCCGTACCGCTTAACAGGTTATCAAAATTGAGTTGCTGTCCGCCAGTGACTTCAAATTGATAGACCGCCGTTTCATAAGCCGACAAGGGACGATCGACGACGGTATTTAAAGACAAGCTCTCGAATGTAGATGAATCTAACAGTTGGAAGCTGTAGTCGGCGACAGTATCTCCACTACCGTCTACTGTCAGTCGATAAGTTCCCGTTTCTTTGAGGGTAAATAAGTTTTCGTCATCGGCCGATCGCCCGTTAATGAGAGTATCTCCACTGGGACTCACCAAAAATACATCGAGATTGCGATCGTGGTCGAGAAGCGCATCGTAGGCAAATTGCTGTCCAGCCGTCCCTTCAAAACTAAAGGCATCTTTTTCTCCGGGTTTGGCGATCGTTCCAGTAATAGGAACGTTAAAATCTAACGGTGCAACGACAGTTTCAGGAGAAACAACTTGGAAGCTGTAGTCAAATCCCGTAATGCCTTCACCAAAGACGGCTAGAACGTAGTTACCATCAACGCTCAAAACAGTTTCTGTATCTTGGGTGCTGCTGACTGACAGAGCCCTTGCTGTCACTTGTTTGCCATCGGGGCCGTACAGCCGCCAGCGCCCACTCTTGCTGTTCGGCTCTAAGCGATCGAACACAAAAGACTGTCCGGCTTCTCCCTCAAAAGAGTAGACAAAGGCTTCTTTCCCCGATGCAAATGTCAAGTCGATCGTTTCTTCAAACGGCAGTGTATTGATACTGGCATCGAGAACCTTAAACTCGTAGCTTCCCGTGCGGCTAGCGCTGTTATCGTAGACTTGAATCTGATAGTCTCCCTCTTCTTCTAAGATAATTAGATTGCTGCTATCGAAGTGAGTTCCACCTCGATTAACAATCTTTTCTCCACTAGGAGAAACTAGATCGTAATTCATTGACGTACTAGAATCGCCTAAACCATCAAATACGATCTGCTGTCCGGGCTGACCGGAAAAGACAAACACATCTCGCTCGCCCAATTGAGCGATGTTGCCAGAAATGGATTCTCCAAAACTAATCGTTTCGGGAGCGTTATTAAGTAAATTTCCTTGAAATTCAAAATTGATGGCACTCGTACTGCTATTCGCGATCGCCAGAGTATGAGTTCCTGAAGTTAACGCGATCGCCTCTAAATCTTCGTTGAGTTCCGCTTCAGCAACTTTTTGAGATTGAGAATCGTAAACCGTCCAAGTCCCGATTGCCGAACTCGACAAACTGTCAAAGGAGAACTGCTGTCCGGGCTGCGCTTCAAATTGATATAAAACGGACTCTGTTGTTCCCGGAAGCTGGATGGTTGTCGGCTGGCTTAACGCTAAGGGACTGCTATCCGAGGCATCCCATAAAGCAAACGAGTAGTTGCCAGTATGAGAGCTTGATAGAACGTAGAAATCTAGATAGTAAGTTCCCGTTTCTTCAAACGTAAACGGAACGCGATCGTTGCGAGCGAGATCGTGGGAGATAATCCGTCCGCTTTCATCGACAATATTCAAGTAGATAGAGCCATTGTTACCGATAGCATCGTAGAAAAACTGCTGTCCCGCCGTTCCTTCAATTGCATATACATCGCGATCGAGAACGGTGTCGATCGATCCGTCAATGCGAGTATTGAAAACAAGATCGCTATTGGGAGTTGGAATGCTGGTAATTTGCGGGCTTAACGTTTCGTTAAGGTCGAGAGTCGTAAACCCGTAATCTCCGAATAGTTCCTCATCAACGCCAGAAACTACTAAAGTATAGTTGCCCGTCACGGGCAGAGTTTCATCTAAAAGCAGACCTCGCAACGAATCTTCGTTCGGGACAGAGCGTCCAGAGCCAACTAACCGATTGTTCGGATCGAACAGAGAATAGCGGACTCCCGCTTGTAAGTTCCTCGGGTCGGCCGAACCCGAACCGTTGTAGGAGACAAACGTCACTAAACCGTAGCGAGCGTCAATCCCGAGTTCGTCAAGTCGAGATTCGATTTGACGAGCAATGGTTCCCGTCCAGTCTAATTCTTGACCCATAGAACTGGACTTGTCAATGGCAAAAACGATGTCAGCTTCGCCTACAACTTCTTCGAGAGGAAGGGTAATAGAGATCGTTTCTGTCGTAACTTCTCCGCTACCGATATCTAGGTTAATTTGTAAGGGGTTGACATCTCCAGAAGCCGGATTTCCACCACCCGATCCGGAACCAGTGGTAGCTAAATTGAATTGCGTCACCGGATCGGTAATGAAAATGGGGTTATTATTCCCCGGTTCGGAGCCGACTAAAATCGAGAACGACTGTTCGGCGATACCGTTATTCCCATCATCAACGCGAACGGTAATCTCTTGCAATCCGAACGTATCGGCATCGGGAGTCCAAGTGATTTGCCCCGTATTCCCATCGATGGCCATGCCAGCAATCGGATCGACCAAAGAATAGATTAAACTATCCCCATCCGGGTCGATTGCCATTGCCTGGTAGGTGTAATCTTCACCGATATTGACATCAACAATGGGAGTGGAGGTAAATAAGGGCGGACGGTTGGGAGGAGGAGCGATCGCCCCTAATGTAAACTCCTGTTGGGCAATGCCGCCGCGACCGTCATCAACCCGCACTAAAATACTATAATTGCCCGCACTTTCGGAATTGGGAGACCAAGTAATTTCCCCGGTTTCCGAGTCGATGGACATCCCGTCAGGCGACACCAATAGAGAATAGGTTAAAGTGTCGCTATCTGGGTCGATGGCTTCTACTGAATAGCGATAGGATCGCCCCGTTAAGGCTTCTGTATCCGGTTCGCTGACGATTTCGGGAGCTTGGTTCAACTGACTCCAAACCACTAAATCGTAGGTAAACTGAACTTCGTTAGAATTGACAAATTGAATCGTTCCCGACTCGCTAATTTCGCTCGGACTTAAAGACCCATCTTCGACCAAATTTGTAAAGTTATAATAGGGAATTCCTTCGGGAGTGATGCCGTCGAACTCTCGCAGTCGCACGCTCGGATCGCTAATATTCGTGACTCCGACTAACAAAGAGCCACCGACGTGGTACTGTCCTCGGTTTTCAATGCCTAAATCGACAAACAGAACGTTGGTATCGCGATTGAAAGAGGTTTGTTCGTAATTAGCAGCAAGACTGGCAGAAACATCAGACAGTGCCGAGAAATCGATAGGGTTGTTTGATGCTATCGTTAGTTCTGGTGCAGTTGTCGTAAAATTTTCAACCGTAGCAAATTCAATCTCAAACGGCTTGAAGCTGGCGTAAGTTTCTTTATCGCCATCGTTGTTAACCAGCCGAACTTGCAAGGTAGCTTCCGTACCGGGAACGATACCCGAAAGATCCAAACGAACGGTTTGTCCGTCGAACGTGGCTCCCTTTCCTAAGTCGGGTTGCAGGTTTTCGGTGAGGTTGAAAAAGGCATCGCGTCCGGGGGCGATCGTCCGCACTAAAGCGTTACCGTCCCCATCAACTAAAGCAATTTCTAGAGCATCGTTAATGCTGTCGGTGTCGGTGAAATCGAATCCGATATCGGTAATATCTAGGTTCAAAACTGCCGAATCAGTGGGAACGATAAAGTTATCTTCCCAGAAGTTATTAAATTGGGGATCTTCTCCTTCTTTTTCTCGCAGGGTAATATCCGGTTCGATGACTTCCGTTCGAGTGAAACTCTCGGTTAAAGTATTTTGATTCCCGGCGGTATCGACAACTTCAACGGTAAAACTGTTGTCACCTAAATTTAAACTGACATTAGCAAAGGAGAAGTTGCCATTCTCGTCGGCAGTGACAATTTCTCCGGTTTCCACTAAAGTGACGGTAGAATTGGCTTCGGTTTGTCCCGCGATCGTCACCGTTTCTAAGGTTGTTTGTCCGTCCCCAACCGGATCGGTGTCGAAAGCCGGATCTAAACCCAAGGCGATCGTTGGTGCGTTGGTATCGAGGGTAAACTCGAGGGCAAACAGTTCCGACAAGTTTCCACTTTCGTCAGCCGCTTGCAGTTGTAAGCTGTAAGTTCCGTCAGTGAGAGAACCGCCGAAAAGGGTTTCGAGTCGATCGCGATCGAGAGCAAACGTTCCGTCGGGATTGAGAATATCGCTAACATCAACTAAACTGCCACCGTTGAAACTGGCAACGAAATTGGTTATCGCACTTTCATCGACGATCGTCCCAGAAACAGCCGGGTTAGAGGTAACGCCATCGCTGTCCGAACTTCCGGTATCGCTAACTAAATCGGCTGCAATGACTGGAGGCGTGGTATCGGGAACGTCGGGTTGAGAACGGACGATCGTCTGGGTCACAGTTTGCGAGTTCCCCGCCGCATCGGTGACTTGCATTTCTAGGTTATTTTCTCCCAATGCCAGCATGACATTGGTGAAGGAGAATTCACCGTTTTCGTCGGCAACAGTGGTGCGGTTATCGAAGGTTACTGTCGCATCCGCTTCTGTCGTTCCCGCGAGCGTCACTTCCTCAAATTCGGTGACATTATCTCCCACTGGAGGCGTATCTGTATTCGGATCTAAACCGAAAATTAGGGTAGGTGCGGTGGTATCTAAAGTAAAAGTAACTTCGTAAGCACTCGACAAGTTACCTTTATCGTCTACGGCTTGCAAGTATAAGGTACGATCCCCTTCAGAGATCGTCCCGAATAAGGTTTCTAACGTGGGGCGATCGAAGCTAAAGCTGCCATCAGGTTCTAGATAGGTAAGAACGTCTACTAAATTGGTGCTATCGTCCAATCCGGCTACAAATCCGGCGATCGCACTGGCATCTGTCACCGTTCCCGATATTCCCGGATCCGAAGTTAAACCGTCGTTTTCAATGCCCGTATCGTTGGTTAGGCCCGCCGCAATAACCGGAGCCTCCTCGTCCATTTCGCTCGGTTCCAAACGAGTGAAGGTCTCCGATGAAGTAGACTGATTGCCGGCCAAGTCGGTCAGGCTTAAAGTAAACGAGTTCTCTCCTAACTCTAGAGGAACGCTGTCAAACTCAAATCTGCCTTCGCTGTCGGCAAAAACCGTTTCTCCGGTGGCGGTTAAAATCACTTGACTTCCCGGTTCGGTTTGTCCGACCAACGTCACTGGAGAAATGGAGGTTTCCCCATCCCCTACAGGCGGCGTATCCGAATTCGGCTCTAACCCCCAAATTGCCATAGGTGGGGTGATGTCGAAGGTAAACGGAACTTCTTCCACTGCTGAAAGGTTCCCAAACGCATCTTCCGCTTGTAAAAAGAAGCGATAACTGCCTTGATAGGGGGAATAGTCGAAGTCGCTTGGCGGCGTTCCTCCTAACAGTTCGATGAGGCGGTTCCCTGAAATGGTAAAGCTGCCGTCCGGTTCCAGTACGTCAGAGATATCGACTGGGGCAAACCCTTCAAAGTTGGCCCACAACCGCCCCACGTCACTCTCGCCGTCGCTGGCGGTTCCCGTAATATCGATCTGCTGGGAAATACCATCGCTGTTTGACAGTCCCGTATCGTTGTTGACTCTGGCCGCGATCGTCGGCGGTTGGGTATCTTCGGGGACAAAACTGACGGTGGGGGCAAAATCGTTGAGTAGCCCCACAGTGGCGACAGCCGGAATCGCCGTCGCACTTGCCGTCACCGGATCGATCTCGAAAATCGCCCCATCAGAACTCACTAAGAGTTCGCCGTCAGCATTAAATGCCAGACCGCCACCCCCGAAACCCGACAGTCCGGTATCGCCGATGTATTCGAGGGTAAGGGTGTTGAGATCCCCGGCGTACAATTCCAGAGAAGCGTCGAGCGCCTCTTGTTTTTGCGTCAGATAGAAGCGATCGGGGTCGGTGGGATCGAAGGCGACATCGCCACCACCGCCAAAGAATGCGGGGCCGGTGGGATTGGTTCCTGCCAGATCGCCGAGCAGTTGGGTATTTGCGGTATCGGGATCCACTAGGTACAGCCGCGTTCCCCCATCCATCAACAGGAACTGACCGACGTACTCGCTATTGCTGGCATTGAGGGGTACTTGTGCCAAGCGAGAGGCAAACCCTTGGTTATTGGGGGTATTTAAGGTTCCCACCAGCGTGTTGCTGCCCGTGTCGGGATCGAAATACGCCAGTCTTGGGGTGGGGGAGTTCGTCCCTTCCACGTAGTAGAGACGGCCGGTTTCCGCTTGTCGAGCCAGGGCGTTGACTTCGTTAAACAGCAGCGTTCCTACCGATTCGGAAGTCCCGTTGCCCGTATCGACCAGGCGCAGGTCGTTGAAGAAACTTGCATAGATTTGATTGTTGGTAGGTGTGGGTTCGGTGGTGGGGACGAATTCGATGTAGTCGATAGCGACCGATTCATCCGCACTGAGCCTGAAGCCTTGAAAGCTAAAAATCGTTCCCGTTGTCAGTTCGATACTCGGTGCGATCGCTCGTTCGACAAAGGTATCGCTACCGGGAACGCTGCCGCCCGAGTTTTGAGTGAAGTACCAGCCGTTGAGCAATCCGAGATTGTTATTTCCACTAACTACTAATGCGGACTCGCCGTCGCTTTCGTCGAAGTAACCGACGCGAATTTCGTAGAATCCGGTGTCTCCGGTGAAGGTGGCGGTGGCGGTTTGGGAAAACTGAGTGAGTTGAATGTATTCTCCACCCGAAGCAAAGCTACCTGTAGCGACTTGGTATCCGTTGAGGGTGAAGTCTTCGGCTTCGATGCGAAGGGAACCTCCAGAAAGTAAGGGATCTCCTTCAAGATTGGCACTTAAGGCCAGAGGTTCGTCGTCCTTGACTCCGGTGAGGGGGTCTCCCGCGCCCGCACTTTCGATGCTTTCGAGTTCGGGTTCGAGGATTTCGACGCTCGAGGGCGAACTGACGAGGGAGGGGTCTTCGAGGAGAACTTCGGTTTCTCCAAACGTGAAGAGCTCGCCTTCACCCGCCAGCGTGTCGGGGAGTCCGCCGCTTATCGGATCTGATTCTAAAGACAGTATCGGTTCGGAGTCGGGAGTTATCACTCTCAGAAAGCGAGTTTGGGCTCGCCCCTCAAACGGATAAAGAAAATATAAAGGTTAATTTGGGCTGGAGCTATAGAGATTTTACCGATTTTTATTTTCTCATTTCGCGATCGCGCATAAAATCTGATATTTGTCAACCGTATTCTTTCGCAAAAAAAGGCGATCGAGATAACATTTTGTACTGACGTAAAAACCGAAGGCGCGATCGGGGGTCGGGGGACTTTTCTCCACTTACCTAAGAGTATATCTCCCCTATTTCTTCTATCAGGTAAAAAGCCGGTTTTTTACCTGATAGAAGAAATAAATCTTAACATTGCAGAAAAAAGTGGATCCAGTTTTAGCAGACTCGTCTATCTCGACACAGTGAGATGCAGCGATGCGCGATCGCTCTTCATCCATACTGAAAAACATCCCTACTTCCCCTCGGGCAGTCCAAAGCGATCGATCAAGGCTTGCACCATTACCTGCTTCATTGTTGTCCCCCATTGGTGACAAGTTAAGAAAAAGTGAGGTTTGTCAAGGGGGTCTTGAAAAAAGAGTCAAAAGCTGTAAAACTGAGAACTGAACCAACAATAGAGCCGTCAGGAAGTTCGGGATGAAGCGGAAACGAAAACCCAATCGAGACCATGCCAAAAGGATGCAGCGTCCCCTGGTCGAAGATGCCGAAATTGCTCGGCAATTAGAGGAACTGGTCACACCCGCTGTCACCTCTCAGGAAAACCTTTATCGCCGCTCGGGCTTGCGAAACCGAATTCTCAACCTACAGTTGATGGTGGCATCAGTATTAACTCTCCTATGGCGAGACGTAGCTGGAGTCAGAGAACTGACCCGAATGTTAGCCCGAGAAGGATATTTATGGTGTCAACCCACTCAGGTTAGCCAGCAGGCGATGTCCCAAAGGTTTCTGACGTTTCCGGCTCAATTATTTGAGGGAGTGTTTAAAGAATTATTACCCAAGTTCAGAGAAAGGTGGAGCAGCCGAAATCGCCGCCCCTTACCTGAAAGCATCCAGTTTGCACTCTCCAAATTCCAGAGAGTTTCGATTGTGGATAGTTCCACATTGGAAGCCTTATTTCGGAAACTAAAAAGTTTGGAGACCGCCCCCGCAGGGCAATTAGCCGGCAAAATGGGAGTAGTTATCGACCTGGTAACGCGACTACCCCAAGAAATTTGGTTTGAAGAAAATCCGCAAGCGTCGGATACGAATTTAGAGAAAAAGATCCTAAATGTTGTTGAAGCTGGAACCTTGTTATTGCTCGATCGCGGCTTTTATCATTTCCAGTTTTGGCTGGACTTAAAGGAGAAAGGAATCGAGTTTATCACCCGGCTGAAGAAAGGAGCAGCTATCCAGGAAAAGGAGACTTTTACCGACAGCTATGCTCTCCGAGATCGTCTAATTCGTTTGGGTTCAGGAACGAAGAAAACTCCGTATATCACCTTGCGTCTCATTGAAGTTCGTTCGGGTAAAGGCTGGCATTCTTACTTAACTTCTGTCCTCGATCCTCATATCCTACCTCCCTATGTGGTAGCCGATTTATATCGCAAACGGTGGCGCATTGAAGATGTATTCAATACGGTGAAACGACTGCTCGGTTTGAGTTATTTGTGGACGGGTTCTCTCAATGGTGTGCGTTTACAAATCTGGGGAACTTGGCT
>CAKZKB010000291.1 GCA_937121005.1 uncultured cyanobacterium
TTGCCTTCATTCTCGAAATTGGTATAAATTTTTATCAAACGCGATCGCGAAACTTACGTTATAATGGGAAAAACTCAAAAAGCCATGTCTAATCCCTCTGTATCCCAGTCACCGCGATCGGCTAGCGACTGTAAGGACGATCGCCCTTACAATTCCCTTGCTGATGCGTTTGAAGAATTGCGCCATTTGTGCGAAGAAGAAAACTACGATTTAGAAATCCCCCCTCGTTGGAATCGTAAAAACACATTTACTGAAGAGACTGATGATGTTTCTGTGCGATACGAATATCATTAGCGAACTCGCACGTCGCCAACCTAACCCAAAGGTTGTCACTTGGGCCAGAGGGGTTTCAGATGTGTTCTTAAGTGTCGTAACAGTCGAGGAAATTTACTATGGTTTGGCATGGAAACCCAACGACAGAATCGAGAGATGGTTTGAGAATTTCTGGCGATCGCACTGCCAAATTCTACCCGTTACAAACGCGATCGCCCAAACATCGGGGCAATTGCGCGGTCATTTGCAGCAACAAGGAAAAACGCGCTCTCAACCGGATATGCTGATAGCGGCAACCGCAAAAGTTCACCAACTTACTTTAGTTACCCACAATATCAAAGATTTTGAAGATTGTCAAATCCTACTGTTCGATCCCTTCCACTATTCTCCATAGATTGTGCAGCGATCGGGTTTATTTTGCGGACGATCGCTCCTCCCATGCTACAATCTAAAAAAAGAGACTGGAACAATTGTTATGAGAAGCGCGATCGCCAAACCCTCTTCCCTCCTGCACGGTATCCAAATCGAACGAGTTGAAGACTTGGATCTGTTTAAGTTTACCGATGCCCTTCAGTCGCGCATGGAAGAACTGTTAGACAAGAAAAAAGCAAACGCGATCGCCCCAGAAGAACAGCAAGAACTCGAATCCATTGGCGAACTCGATCGCATTTTTACCTATATTAACGCTATGCTAGCGGCTCGACAATGACCGTCAGCGATCGCGATCGGCAAACCGTCAGACAGCGAGCTCGATTTCTGTGCGAGTATTGCCACTCCCCAGAGAAGTTAGCTG
>CAKZKB010000292.1 GCA_937121005.1 uncultured cyanobacterium
AGAAACCGGGTTTCTAGACCCGTTTACCCTAGCATACCTGAATCCTTACAACTGACGTTCCTTTAACAGAGGTTCGTCCTTACGCCTTCGCGTCGGTTTTCGCTTCCCCGACGATCGATCGCACCCCTTCTAACGTTCCCGGAATGCTGCGCGGATCCATGAACATCACCTTGCTGCTGTCGCTGCTGCCAATTTTCAGACCCATTTCTAGGTAATGTTGGGCCAGAAGATATTGTAATGCCTCAGCAGATTTGGGCGATTCTTCTAGGGTTTTGGTGATGATTTTCATTGCCTCGGCGGTGGCGTTGGCTTTGAGAACCTGTTCTTGACGCACAGCTTGCGCCCGCAAAACGATCGCTTTTTGGTCGGCTTCTGCCCGCATCACGGCTGCTTTTTGAGAGGCTTCCGCATCCAAAACTTGGGCTTCGGCTTTACCGCGAGCGCTGTTCACTGCTGACTCTCGTTCCCCTTCCGAGGTGAGAATTGCTGCCCGTTTTTTGCGCTCGGCTGACATTTGCAATTCCATGGAATCTTGCACCGCTTTAGATGGCATAATGTCGCGCAATTCCACTCGCGTTACTTTCACGCCCCAAGGATCGGTGGCAATATCGAGCTCCCGCAGCAAAATTTCGTTGACTTCCGATCGCGCGGTAAAGGTTTGATCGAGCTCGAGCTGGCCCATTTCCGAGCGAATTTGGGTTAACACCAGGTTAACCATGGCCGCGTGCAAGTTCTCAACTTTATAGTAGGCCTTTTCCATGTCCACGATCCGCCAGTAGACCACCGCATCGACGGTAATGGAGACGTTATCGGAGGTGATGCACGGTTGGGGGGGAATGTCGAGCACCTTCTCGCGAATGGTTTCTTTGTAAACCACGTTGTCGAGGAAGGGAGTCACAAAATTGAGTCCGGGTTCGAGTTTCTTGCCGTTGTAGCGCCCCAGGGTTTCGACGAGGGCTTGGTTGCCTTGGTTGATGATTTTGACGGTACTGGCTAGGGTAGAGCCGCCGAAGATCAAGCCGACGATCAATAAAATCTGTTCCATTTTTCTTAAGACTCCTCAAAGTCGAGGGGCATCGAAGCTGCTAATATCTTAGCACCGATAAAGTTAAAAGTTAGACGTTAGAAGTTAAAACTTCGCCCTGAGTTTGGACGAGCGAGATGCGCGCGCGACATCGCTGGAGATCGAGAGTTGCAGCCAGTAGAGCGTTTATCGGGCTTCTTTGAGGGCATTTTTTGCCGTTTGGGGGCGAGACACTTCCACCATCGAACATCGTACCCATTTCCAGCGATCGTGCAACAGATCGGGATTTGTATGTCGGGGTAAATGCCATTTGCTCAATCTGATGTGGAATAATTGTAGAAAACTGCGATCGATCTGAGATTCTTATATTGTACCATCCCCGTGCATCACCCCCCTAATTTTTGATTTTTAATTGGAGCGAAGCCAATCGAGTTGTTCGTCGGTAAACACTTCATCGGGAGATTGACCGGCTTGCAACGCATCCACCCAACCTTGTACGCGGACGCGATATTCCTCATAGTATTCACCCTCTTCATTATTTTCACTCCATTCAATATAGGCCTCAAAATCGGCAATAGCTCCCGGAACATCGCCCGTGAGGGCGCGAGCCAATCCGCGACTGTCGCGAATTCCTCCATTACCGGGAGCGAGGCTGACAGCTTTTTCGCACGCGGGCATGACCACTTCCGCTTGACGATCGAGGCTCCCTAGCCAGCATAGCCTATTCCAGTCCCAAGCAGAAAGGCGATCCGGATCGAGTTCCTCAATTTGCTCGTAAACTTGCAGCGTTTGCACGAAATTTTCTTCGCCTAACAGTTCTCCTCTATATTCTTCTAGCGCACTTATCAGTAGTTCTTGAGGTTCGGATAATTCCGGGTCGAGACGGACGGCCTCTTCAAAATTGGCTCGTGCGGCGGCAATTCCATCGGTGCGGAGCAGTGTTTCTACCTCTTCCACCAATTCAAAGGCGCGAACCAGATCTTGGGCTGTTTGTTGGGGATCGAGATCGAGATTTGGGTTCCATTCGCGGGCGTTTTGAAAATGCCGCACGGCGCCCAGTTTGACTAAATAGACGGATGAGGCTTGCAATAACTCTGGCGTATGGCAAACCTCGAGTCGTTGCAACTCCAGAGGGTGCGTTCTCAAAAAGTCGCCCAACCACTCGCAGCCTCGGGCCAGTTGTTCGTCTAATGTGCGAACTGGCCACAGCCGGGCCGTGCCGTCGTTCGACCCGGTGAGAATCTGCTGTCCGTCGGGGCTGAATTGGAC
>CAKZKB010000293.1 GCA_937121005.1 uncultured cyanobacterium
GCACCCGAGCGATATTGCCACCGCGAGGAAACACGGCTTCGAGTTGCTGGGCCAGCAACAAGGCTTGTCGGGTCAGGGTTTCGGCTTCGGCTTCCTGGCCGGTTTGCTGGTAGAGAGATCCCAACTGTCCCAACGCATAGGAACGGGCGCGATCGTCCTGAAGTCCCTCAGCCGTCTGCACGGCGGCGACTAGGATCTCGGCAATGTCGCTGCTGTTAGGAAAACCAGCTGCCGCTTGCAGCTTCATCAAGTTCGCGGCCAGGTTGACGCGGGCGTAAACGGCGGCGCGACTGGCTCCCAGGTTGTCGAGGGCAGAGCGCACTTGGGGATAGAGGTTGCGAGCCTGGCCCCATTGCTGCTGTTCGATGAGGGCCGAAAACAGTTGCAGTTGCGCTTCGGTGCGATCGAGGGGAGCCATGGCGATCTCGGCCGCTTGGCGGTAGTAGTCGGCCGCTGCCCCCCAGTCTTCGCGATCGCTCGCGACGTTGCCTAGGGCAAATAAAGCGGCGCTAATTTCGCTGTCGGCTCCCACTTGACGAGCAATATCTAAACTGTTTTCGAGGACGGAAACCGCTTCGTCGAACCGGCCGATGCCTTGCAGAGCAACGCCCAAACTCCGCAACCCCGTCGCTTTGAGAGCCGAGTCAGGTTGCTCGAGAACGCGATCGCTTTCCCGTTCCAGGGTCGATCGGGCCCGGCCGTAGAGCCCCAAAGTTTGCAATGCTTGGGCTTGGTTGACTGTGGCCCCTAACGCTCCCGCTTCGTCACCCGCCCGGCGGTAGGTGGCTGCGGCCTGCTCCCAGGTATCGAGGGCGGCTTCCGGGTTGCCCGTGGCCAGTTGCACGTAGCCTTCGGTGTTGAGAATTTGGGCCGTAACCAGGGGGACATCCGGGCCGTCGGCGGTGGCGATCGTCTCTTGGCTGTCTGAAATTGCTGCTTTGGCGCGATCGAATTCCCCTAACTGCAAGTAGGCGTAAGCGAGATAGCTGCGGGTGAGGGCTTCCCCAACGCGATCGCCCCGGTTGCTGAAGGCAGAAGCGGCTCGTTCCCAATTGTCAATGGCGGCGGTGAAGCGGCCGGCGTTAGCCAGTTGGCGGCCGCGATCGAGATCGGTTTCGGCAATTTGAGCCTGTAGGGTTAGAGGGGCTAAAAGTGCTTCCCCCGCCTGTGCGGGAGTCGGTATGCTGGTGGCGACGGGCAGCACTAGCACCCCCAGTCCCAGAGGGCGCAACCATCGCATCCAATTCAAAGCAGGTCGGTTCGGCATGGGTCTTTGTGGCGATATCGGGTGGCTATTCTAGTTTAGGCGATCGGAGTCGAAACCGAAGGGATCCCTCGGGTGCGTTTGTTGTCGATCGCGCCCTCAGTGGACTGTCAAGATGTTGTCTTTCCCCTCTCAAAACCGTTAGAGTACAAGTAACTTCACCTCACCGTCAATAACAAATTTTTATGTCTGCTGTCAGTTTAATTCGTGCCACCTCCTACGATCGCGACGCACTGCGATCGTCTGTTTCTACTCTCCTCGAACCGTTGGGGGGAATTGCGGCGGTTGTCAAACCTGGCGATCGCGTTCTCCTCAAACCCAATTTTCTCACCGGATCCCGGCCGACAAAAGAATGCGTCACCCGCAAGGAAGTTGTCGCCTGCGTCGCCGAAATGGTGCAAGAGGCGGGAGGAAAACCCTTTATCGGCGATAGTCCTGCTTTCGGAAGTGCCAAAGGCGTAGCGAAAGCCAACGGATATTTACCCTTAGCCAAGGCGTTGGATCTGCCGATTGTCGAGTTTAAGGGCAAAGCCTTCAACACGCAAAACCCCAATTTTCGGCAACTGCGCTTGAGCAAGCAAGCTCTCGATGCTGATGTGGTTATTAACTTACCTAAAGTCAAGTCCCACTGTCAGATCCTGCTGACCATGGGGGTCAAAAATCTTTTCGGTTGCGTTCCTGGAAAGATAAAAGCCTGGTGGCATCTAGAAGCTGGAAAACATCCCGATCGCTTTGCGGAAATGTTAGTGGAAACAGCAAAGGCGATCGCGCCCGATTTAACCATCGCCGACGGCATTATCGGCCACGAAGGAAACGGCCCCAGTGGCGGCGAACCTCGCGATCTGGGCGTGTTAGCTGCATCGGCGAATGTGTTTGCCCTCGATCGCGCCATTGTCGAAATTCTCAATACCAACCCGGAATGGGTTCCGACGCTTGTGGCTTCTAAACGCTTAGGGGTTTGCCCGGAACTCGAAGAGATTGAATTTCCTCTCCAGCGTCCGGTCGATTTACAAGTGAGTGACTGGAAACTTCCAGAGGCCTTAACCCCTCTTGATTTTGGAATGCCGCGCATTGTCAAATCGACATTCAAACATTTAATCGTGCGCTGGGTGCGCGAACCGTTGGGACAGTAGTTTGTCGGGTGGGCATTGCCCACCTTAATAACCCACGCGATCGCACTTCTATTTTACAACAGTGGGGAAATTATGCTATCCTTTACGTTAGGCGATCGAAATTCTGTATATGAGTCATCTCTCAGTTGATATCGACACTTTGACTAAGGAAGAGCGGCTTTCCTTGCTCGAAGCGCTATGGGAAAGTCTCGACCTAGATCGGGATATTCCCGTTACTTCAGCCCAAAAATCTGAGCTAAAAGCGCGGAAACAGGCTTTACGGGAGGGCAATTTAAAAACTTATCCCGTCGATGAGATTCTCAACGCTATCCGCTCCAAAAATGTACCGAGTTGAAATAGCTGAGGCTGCAATCTCCGAACTTGTTGATGCTTATAATTGGTATGAGAATCAAAGATATCCTTGAAAACCTTCCTGAAAAGGTACAATAAGGGAGAACCTCGATCGCCCCTAGCGAAACAACAAAATCAGCGTTTGCAAACAGCCGACAATGACTCCTAAAACTCCACCTAAATTGACGATCGCCTGCAATTCTGTCTTAACGATCGCTTGAATAGCAAGTTCGACATTTTCGGGAGTGGAAGCGTTGACGCGATCGATAATGACGCGATCGATCTGTAGAATAGGGATAGCTTTAGCAACGACAGTTTCCAGTTCGTCTTCTAAATAGCGATCGACGATCGTCGCCAGTTCTTCGCTGATGGTTTCTAAGGAAGCACTGACGGCGGCGGAGTTTTGCAAGCGGCTGAGAATGCCATCGGAAATGGCTTCTAGATCGAGGTTAGCAACGATGTTTTGGATCCAGGCTTCGCCGTCGGTTTGAATGTAGCTGCGAATGCTATCTTGTAAGGTTGATTGTAACTGCCGCACGGTGGCGACGGGAAGATTTTGTAAGGAAAGATTTTGCAAACTTTCGGTGAGTTGTTCGCGAATTTCTAGAGACTCGATCAGTTCTCCTAAGCGCTTGTTGCTTTGCTCTTTTTCGTCTAAACAGAAGGTTCGCAAGCGCGTCAGCACGGTTTTGAGTCCCAAGACATTGGCGACAAGCCAGTAGGTTCCGCTTGTTTTTTGGCGAAATCCGGCATCGATGATTTCAATGTTGCGATCGGTGAGAAAATCCACCAAAGTCAGGCGCAAGGCATTTGGGGGGACGACAAATTCGACGATCCAATTTGCCAGTTGGCGGGCATTTTTTTCGCTGAGTTGGTATTCGATGAGAACGTCGTTAAAAATGCGATCGATCTGCTCTTCTAAAAAGTCTTCGCGGCGGGACAATACTTTTAGCAAGCGAGGAAGCGATCGCTCTAGCAACTCGCCTAAAATGTTAGCCAGAACTTTAACGGTTTTGCGATTGGGGTCAGTTTTAATGCGGGCTCGGGCGCGATCGAGCAACCACGCGATCGCTGCTTTGACGCGCTCGAGTTGCAACAAATTCTTAGTGATTTTTTGCAGTTCTTCTGGAGTTAGCAGCGACTCCATAATTGTATCGGAAACTTTATGCGCCAAGCGGTTTTGGTTGCGCGGAATTAACCCTGGCGTAAATGGAATCTGATATTTACCGAGATACAAGGCTCGGTAGGGACGAAACAGCATTTTAATGGCGATATCGTTGGTAAAATAGCCAATGATACCACCTGCGATCGGCGGAATGACGATGAGAGATAAGTTGGAGAAATTAACATCCATTATAATTGTGCAGAACTGTTCCGTTCTTGCCAAACTGCAAGCATCAGCGATCGCCAGAAAATCTCGCGCTCTTGAATTTGGATGCGATCGTGTAGCGTAGCGGGGGTATCGTCGGGTAAAATGGGGACAGCCGCTTGCATCAAAATCGGGCCGTTATCCACTTCCAAACGCGCGATATGCACGGTACAGCCCGTAATTTTGACCCCGGCTTTCAGGGCTTTTTCCACTGCGCGAGTGCCGGGAAAACTGGGTAGCAAACTGGGATGGATGTTAATAATGCGATCGCGAAAGGCATCAATCAAG
>CAKZKB010000294.1 GCA_937121005.1 uncultured cyanobacterium
GAAAGTTTGGGGGGAAGAAAATCTACGCCCCCAACTTTCCGCAAAATCTAAAATCTAAAATTGATATGACCTCTGCAACCTCTATCCCCATCTATCGAGGCGAGAACAAACCCGTATCTATTCCCGATCGCGTCACAGCGCAAACGTCTTTAAGCGATTTAAATCTCAACTGGACGGAAAAGGACTTACCCGAAAAAGAAAGAACCAAGCACGTCCATCGCTTACATCCTTATCTCGGTAAATTTATCCCGCAACTGGTGGAAGTGTTCTTGCGAAAATTTTTCGATCGCGGTCAAACCGTGTTAGATCCGTTTGCAGGATCGGGGACGACTTTAGTGCAAGCCAACGAGCTCGGTATTCGCGCCATCGGTTATGATGTGTCTGCATTTAATGTATCATTGATGCGAGCTAAAACCAAACATTACGATCGCGATCGGGTTCGTAAGGAAGTTTTTGATATTCTCAACAAAACCGAGCGATCGACGCAGACAGGAAACGGACAACTGTCTCTCTGGAATGCGAACACCCCAACCAAACCGAGAGAATCCAATCCCTATTTAGAGAGTTGGTTTGCTCCCCAAGCAAGGGAAGAACTTCTAACTTATCGAGATTTAATTTCCAACTACGAAGATCGGGACATCCTTAACGTTATCTTGTCTCGATCGGCGCGATCGGCTCGTTTGACCCCGCACTTCGATCTCGACTTTCCTAAAACCCCCCAAACCGAACCGTACTGGTGTTACAAACACAATCGAACCTGCAAACCTACTGAAACAGCTTTTCAATTTTTGAAGCGATACAGTCTCGATACGGTTACCCGTTTAGAAGCGTTTGAAAACTATCGCACGGATGCAACTGTTACTATCGATCGTGCCGACAGTCGTACCGTTCGTATCCCGCCAGTGGATGGGGTTATTACCAGTCCGCCTTATGTGGGTTTAATTGATTATCACGAACAACATCGCTACGCCTACGAACTTTTACAATTAGACGATCGTCGAGATCTCGAAATTGGCGCAGCAGAGCGAGGATCGAGTAAAAAAGCACAACGTCAGTATCAAGAAGCCATTGCAGAAGTTTTTTCTAATGCCAGTCATTCCGTGCGATCGGGCGGATATTTAATCGTCGTTGCTGCGGACAAACATGGCTTGTATGACGAAATTGCTCGAATGTGTCAATTCAATGTTGAAGCAGTTGTTCAACGTCAAGTAAATCGTCGCACGGGTCGTCGATCGAGTGATTTCTACGAGTCGATTTTTATTTGGAGAAAACCCTAGCACCTATTACTTATGAACGACAACACCCGCGATCGAATTTATCGCCTGCTCGAAGATTTTACAAAAACATCCCTGAAAAAGTTTGATATCGAGCAACTGAAACTGGCTTATCCGTTTCACCGACTTTTCTTTGACGATGTTAGTTTAGAAGCCTTCAAGCAAGAACGCTCTATTGTGACTCGAATGGGAATGAATCTTTATCCAGAGTTAGCGAGGTTAATTGCCTTAGAGAACAATCTAAATGTGGAAAGAGAGAAAGAAATTAGAGGCGATCTCGATGAGGCGATTGTTATCAAAATCGATCGCATTGTCAGAGATCTGCGAGCGAACAAACGCCAACCCGATCGCGATCGAGAACTTCAAGAGATTTTTGATGTAGAACAAACTCAAACCATCTCGAAAACAGTCCCAGTGAGAGTCATTACCGATCTGTACGTCGAAAATCTAAATAACGTTCCGTGTTTTTTTGAAATTAAAACTCCAATGCCAAATCTAGATATCGCGGCTGAGTCAAAAGCAAAAATCCTGACATTTATTGCCTTGCTGAAATCGAGAACTCCTCAAGGCTATTTGGCTTTTGCTTACAATCCGTTTGTCACTAGAGCAGCCTACAAGCATAACCCCACAAAGAGAATTATGGATGTCGATCGCGAAGTGTTGATGGGAAGCGAATTTTGGGATCTAATTGGTGGTTCTGGAACGTTTTCCGAGCTCTTAGAGATTATTGAAGATGTAGGCAATAAAATGAGAAATGGGTAGCGATGTACGGTAATGCTAGCACGAACAGTAGCGCGATCGTCCACCCAAGACGACATCACAGCGATCGCGCAACTGTGCGCGATCGGCACAACTTCTCTTTCCTAATCCCGTCGGCGAAACAGATAGACATCATCGTGTTGGTAGACGATCGCGAATTCTGGATCGGCTTGCAGGCGAGTCACCCAGTCGCGATCGCTCTGTTCGGTGGGCGGCCAGGGATGGCGTAGGTTAAAAACAGCGTAATCGATCGCGTCGAGATCCACAGGGAGATAGCCCGGATAGCCCGTCAGTTGTACGGTTTCGCGGTGGGTGAGGTGGGGGGCGATCCAGTTGTCAGTGAGTACGCCGCCGTCGGTTTCAATGCGGACGATCGCGCTGCGAGTCGCTTCTAGGGTATCGAGGGTACGGGCGTAGTCTGCGAAGCGATCGAATTTGCCCCAAACCAAGAGGGCGGCGCAACTCCAGGCGATCGCGGCCAGGCGGAAACGGCGAGAGTGCAACCAACCGCGATCGGCGCAAGTGGCAATAACGGCGACAATTAAAAAGGGTAAAATCGGCAAAGCGTACTGATGGCGTAGCGTCCGTTGGGCGGCCACATCGGAGAGAATGTTAGTGAGGAGAGTTGGGACAGCGGCCACCAAAGGCGCGAGGTGGCGCGGCGACAGTCCCCAAGCTAGGGGCATCGCCAGTACGAACAGATAGCGCAGGGTTTCCCCCGAGAAGACGCGATCGAGAACCAGACCCGGTTGGCGCACCAGGTTGAGGATAATTTCGACAACGGAATCGCCTAAATAGCTGTAGCGAGCCACAGCCGCCGCTTCTTCGCCGCTAAAAGCAGGTAAAATGGCTTGGGTGACAGCAACAAACCAACCGATACCGAAAACGAGCGCCATACCGCCGCACGCTCGTCGTTTTTCCCACACCAGCAGCCAAATTCCCAAACCGATAACGGTGAGAGAAAGTACCCCTTTGCAGCCGAGAACCCAGGCGATCGCCACTGCAAACCAACCCACGCGCCGCGATCGCGCTGCCCAAATCGCCCCCAGCAAGGCAGGAAGCGCCAGGACTTCGATATGAAAATCAAAAATACTCAGGTTGAATAAAAGCGGGTAAAGCAAGTACCCCAGGGCGATCGTCTCGCTTGCCCGAGGCGACAAACTCGCCTGACGGGCCAGAGCGTAAGTGGGAACAGCCCCCAACGCCAAACTCAATGCTTGCACCACCAACAGGGCTCGCGGATCTGGCCACAGCCGATACAGTATTCCTAGAGGATAGACTGCCCAAGCCGCATGATCGCCCAACAGATGAAACCCCAAGAACGACGAAATCGGCGGCGTTCCCTGGCTAATGAGGTAAGCGTACTGATCGTAAATCCCCAGATCGAAGCCAGTGGAACGAAACCAGGCATGACGAACCCAACCGAACCCCAGCATGATGGCACTGCTGAGGCCGATCCACAAGAGAAGTCGCTGTTTGCCCGATTTCAAGACCGCAGATTTGGTATTAGCTCGATCGCGTCTCTTCCCCTTGGGGTTCGCGAATGTCGCCCGTATCGACTGGCCCCCTCGCCTCGAAACCCGGTGCGTAAGCCTCTAACAGCGTGCTCACTTGCGAGAGGACATCTTGAGACGAAGATTTGCCCAAGGCTTGTCGTTCCGGGTAGAATTCGGGACGCTCGATGTTTTGGGAAATCGCCTCGCGCACTTGCTTGGCAATCAACTCTTGTAGCTGTTCTTTGGCCCGCGATCGCTGGAAATTGGCCCCTTCTTCCGTTGTCGCATATAATGGCGGCAAGCGGTTGAGGGCGTAAGCAGCAATATCTCCCACGTCCAGGGTGCGATCGGTTGTGGCTTCAATTTCAGCCACCCGCGTAATCGCCTCCGAGAGCACCAACTCTTCCATGACGTTGATAAACTGCTTGCGGGGCAGTACCACCACTTCCCCTGTCAGTAGCGCTCCCATGAGGCGATCGAGAGACATATACTCCTCGATCGACAGTTCCGAAGCCGTGTTGCAGATGCGCCCGACTTCCGCTTCCATGACGGGAGTTAAATACCCATCCTGTAGGGCTTGCTCGACAATTTTAACAATGCTCATAATTTGGGTCGAACCTAGTTGTTCTAAAACATCGCAAGGCAGGTCGCGACTCCCTCCCCCTTACTCTACTACTCAATGCGGCCTTCGAGCCAAGGCAGCGGATCGACGGATTCGCCATTCACGAACAGGCCCCAGTGCAAATGCGGCCCCGTCGAAATGCCCGTCGATCCCACCCGACCGATGATATCGCCCGCCCGCACGATTTGGCCGGGCTGCACCTCAATGGCGCTTAAATGGATGTAGGTGGTGGTCACACCTTGACCGTGATCGATACCAACGGCGTTACCGTGAAGCTCGAAGCCGTCGGCTTGGTAGCCCACGAGAGCCACGCGCCCGTTGGCCGCCGCCCGCACGGGTGCGCCCGTGGGAGCCGCATAGTCGATGCCCCGATGGTAATAATTTTCGGCGAAAACGCCATTATACGATCGCCGCACGCCGAATACCGTTGACACCCAACCGTCGCTAGGGTCGATAAACGCTCCATTCCAGTATTGTTCTGGGGTGGCGGCGGCGCGGAATTTATCCATTAAATTAAATTCGTAGTCCGTGCCCTCAATGGCGGCGACGCTAGGGGACAGGGTAATCGCTTGGAACGGAAACTCGCGATCGCCCACGAATACATCGGCGATCGCGTCTCCTTCTTCCGTCTCGACGGTAATGGTGCGCTTTCCAGGGCGATCGAGGGGCGTGGTGGGCAGTAAGGCACGGTACGCTCCCGGTCGCACCTCGAAGGCGGCGAAGTTGCGCCCGTCGTAGCGGACGGTGGGGGTTTCGGTTTGGGTGCGATCGGTTTCCACTGTCACCGAAATGGTGTCGCCCAAGCGGGCTTCTTGGGGAACGACGCGCACTTGCAACGCCAGGACGGGATCGGCGATCGCGCCGAACAGTAGGGCGAGGGCGGGCAATACAGATCGAATCGATCCAAAGGACAAACTGCGAGTTATCATAGTCTCTGCAAACCAAAAGACGATCGCGCTGGATACAAACTTTGGCAACTTTAGCATTTTTTTACGGGGTTTGTCCCCCTACTGCGCCAGCGCCCGTTCGGTTTGTTCCCCATCGCACCGATATCCTATGAAGTTCCTCGATTCTAAAGGTCGCTTGTTCGGCAAACTCAGCCTCCTGGATTTGGGGGCTGCCTTAGTCATTCTACTGGTCGTCGTCGGCATTTTCATCGTTCCCAGCCCTTCGGGGACTTCGGTGGCGCAAGTGGGTGTCACGACTAAACCTGTGGAGGTGGAAGCCTTAGTACGAGGGCTTAGCATTCACGATCCCGACGCACTGATCGCCGATCTCGAAGAAGCGGGCAAAACCAACATCGTCATTCGCAACCAACCGCACGGGGAAGTTGATGTTAAATCCGTCCAACGCTTGCCTCGAGAATTGGCGGTTCCACAACCGGACGGTTCGGTGAAAGCCCTACCCGATCCCCGCGATCGCGCTTCTTATAGCATGGATATGTTACTGGTTTTAGGCGGTCGCGGACAAGTGACGCAAGATGGGATTACATTAGGCAACAACAAGGTTAAAATCGGTACGCCTTTGGAATTAGAAGGCGAAACCTATAACTTCAATGCTAGCACGATCGCCGTTCGCGTCCTCGAATAACAATGAGCAATGAACAATGAACAATGAGCAATGAACAATGAGCAATGAGCAATGAACAATGAGCAATTAATATGGTAAACCTTGAAAACTTTTTGGCCTGCGATCGCGATTTAGATCCAGACACGGCGCAGCGATACTTACAAGCGGAGGCGATCGCCCTCGATACCGAAACGATGGGTTTGGTTCCCCAACGCGATCGCTTGTGTTTGGTACAATTGTGCGATGCTTCCGGCTTCGTCAGCGCCATTCGCATTCAACCGGGACAACTCGAAGCCCCGCAATTGAAGCGCGTTCTCGAAAATTCTAACAGCGTCAAAGTCATTCACTTCGCCCGTTTCGATGTGGCTGCCTTGCGCTACCATTTGGGTATCGACACTGCACCGATTTTCTGCACCAAAATCGCCAGCAAGTTGGCGCGTACCTATACTTCCAGTCACGGACTCAAAGGCCTCGTCCAAGACCTAGAAGGGGTAGAATTAGACAAAAGCGCCCAAAGTTCCGATTGGGGCAATGCAGCCAATTTGAGCGAACAGCAGTTAAGTTATGCAGCCAACGACGTGCGCTATTTGCTCGGTTTGCGCGAGAAATTAATCGGAATGCTCGATCGCGAAGGACGGTTAGAACTGGCACAACAAGCCTTCGGCTGTGTCTCAGTGATGGTCTCTTTAGATTTGTTGCACTACAAAAATATCTTCGAGCATAGCTAACTTTTAACCTTGTTCTCGCTGCTATGGCTCTGTCTCTCTAATCCCATTAGGCAGAGTCTTAATACTCGATCGATCCCAGATAGAGGTCTAAACATTTTTAATTTTTAATTCTTAATTTTTAATTGGAGCGTAGCGACCCATGGTTATCGAACTCGATTTTGTCGATCTATTTCTAGCAGCAGGTTCGATCGCGATCGCCATTCTCCTTTCAGTTTGGCACAAAATGGGTCTGGAAGCCAACATTCTCCTGGCTGCGGCCCGCGCCTTCTTGCAATTGCTCGTTTTAGGTGCAGTTGTCGAGTTTGCGTTTGCTTGGGAAACCCCAATTGCTGCCATTATTTTACTGCTGGTTCTGGTCACTGTTGCTGCCATTCTCGCACGCAATCGCATCGGTGGCAAGGTTCCTTTTTTGTTTGCCATTGTCTGGGTATCGATCGCGATCGCCACAGCCATTTCCCTGGCCTATACTTTCTTATTTGTACTGCGCGATCGCGCCATGTTAGACGATCCCAAATACGCGATCGCCATCGGTAGCATTCTCATTGCTAGCGCCACCAGCAGCGTCACCCTCGCAGGAGAACGGTTTGCCACTAGCGTCCGCAACAATACTGCCGAAATCGAGACGTACTTGTGTTTGGGAGCCAGTCCCCAACAAGCCACAACTCGCTACCGTCGCGAAGCCTTGCGTATCGGTATTATACCCGTGATTCGAGCCGCCGCGATCGTCGGTTTGGCTCGCCTCCCGGAATTGATGGCAGGAGAAATTCTTGCTGGCGTGTCGCCGTTGATGTCAGCCGCCTATCAAATTGTTGTCGCGTTTGCTGCTATTGTTTCCGCCATGTTAGCTCCTATTATCGCGATCGCCGGGATGCAGCGTCAATTTTTTAATGCCGCCGAACAGTTATGCTATCCGAAGTAGATTGGGGGCTTCATTTTGTGATTTTCTATGCTACTGTTTTCAAGAAATCTTATCTAGGACGATCTTGATTCTACCCAATTTTCAATTGTCACTTCCGTTACTCTCTGCATATCGGTGTCGTTAGAAACTAAGGTTAAATTATTGGCGATCGCGGTAGCTGCAATGAGAATATCGGCATCTTGTATCGGTCGTCCTCGGCGTTTCAAGTCCGCATAAATTTCCGAGGCTTTTTCTAAAATACTCAACTCGCTTAAGACTGGCAATATGGCGATCGTATCACACAAGTCCTCGAAATCTGCTAGTTTTCTCGTTGCATTTGAGTGTAGCAAACCTCTTTTAACTTCATAGTAGGTTATCCCAGACATAAATACCCTTCGACCCCGACGGAGAGTTGCTTTATATCTAGCGTTGACTCGCTCGTTTTTTCTCAAAATTGCCGAGACAATATTGGTATCCAACAAATAACTCATTTTTGTTAGCGCCCTTCTACAGCTTCGTCAAACATCCGAATTTGCTCTGGCGTTAAATCGTTTAACGTTCCAGATACAGCTTCAACCACCAAAATACTTTTGATGCGATAGGTTAGCTCAGCATCAGAAATTGACTGAGATTCTTTAGGGGTCAAGTCTCCAAATAGGTCGAGCATTTTTTGAGTGGCTTCTGTTTTGTCTAAGCGATCGCGCAAGAGTTCGCGTTCCTCAAACAAGGTTTCGACAATATTGGCGATGCGTTTAGAATCTGCTGTCGTTAAAGTCATAGTGTCCTCCAATCGTTTCAATTATAACACAGAAGCTAAAATTTTGTTACCGTCCCTCTACAGCTTCGTCGTACATCCGAATTTGTTCTGGCGTTAAATCGTTCAACGTTCCAGCAACTGATTCGACAATCAAAATGTTTTTAATACGGTTGGCTAGATCGTCGTCAGCAATGGCTTGGAGTTCATCGGGCGAAAAATCTCCAAACAGATCGAACATCAGTTGAGTTGCCTCAGTTTTGTCTAGGCGATCGCGAAAAGACTCGCGCTCCTTAAACAGATCTTCGACAATATCTCGTGATGCGGGTAGAATCGGCTGTCGTTAAAGTCATAGTGTCCTTCAAGTACAACTGATGTTTGCGAATGCTTCGCCCTCTCGATAGTATATCAGATTGCCTGCCTCGTGTAAAATGGACGCGGAGCCTCCACAGTTCGTTGCGTTCCTCTGGGGCGCAACGAAGGAATGTGTAGATTTGTTACAAAAACTCTAGCTTGCCGTAAAGTTTGACAGTTGCCCCAGAGAGATAGATAGAAGTGTAAAATTTCCTCTTGGGACTCACAATGCTTAAACGACTCATTCCTCTCCCTATCCTCTTACTCAATTGCGTCTGGGCCTTGCCAGTCTACTCTCAGACTAACATCCTTTATCTGAACTCGACTCGCGGATCGGGAACAGGTACTTACGGAAGTTATCGCAGTGCGATCGCTGATTCCCTCGATAACTATCAAGATGGCTCAATTTTCGATGTCGATTTTGTTCAAACCCACGTTCCTGGCAATCTCGCGACCTTCCTCAACACCAAACCCATTGACTATTACGATCAAATCTGGTTCGATACGACCATACTCAACACTTCCTACGTTCTCAACAGCAATGATTTCACCGCTTTGAATACTTGGGCAGCCAGCAGTCAGCCAGAATTCATTTTAGACAGTTCCTTCTTTGCCCGCAATCATACGAGTGGGGTTGCTAGTGATTCTGCTGCTGCTGTCACCATTAACCAAGCACTCGCTTTACAAGAAGCAGGAGGAGGTATTTTTATCGGCACAGACGATGGTTATTTTGTTAACACTGCCAACCAAATCCTGTGGAACTTTGGGTTTGACAGTTTCTTTGCCGGAGTTGCCAACATTACCAGTAACGGATCTTTTGTGGGCGATCTCCTGCTAGAACCCGAGTCGGTGGGTGCAGACTTCTTCACCAATCACTTACAAGGACTCTCGACTTCTCATGTTCCCATTGGGACGCACGTTCTCAATGAAAATGGAGGAAACCGCACCATTGAAATTTACGAAAATCTTTACTCTCTCAGCCCCGGACATATCTCGCATATCGGCGCGAGTTTCAATACTGGAGATTTTACCACCCCTATTGACGATCCGACAACTGTTCCCGAACCAGGGTCAGTTTTAGGTCTGTTGTTCGTGGGAATTTTTGGTACGAGCCGGCTTCGCAAGCAACGGTAATTTAATAAGAGAAACCCGGTTTTTCCAAAAAACCGGGTTTCTGGGGGCAGATGGAAATTAACCCAGTAGCGCTTTCGCTTTCGCCACTACGTTATCCACCGTAAAGCCCAACTTCTCGAAAATCACTTCTGCCGGGGCCGACGCACCAAAGCGATCGACACAAATCGTATCGCCTTCGTCGCCGACATAACGACACCAACCCATGCTGACACCGGCTTCCACTGCCAAGCGTTTTTTCACGCCTTTAGGAAGTACGGAATCGCGATAGTCTTGGCTTTGTTCGTCGAAAATTTCCCAGCAAGGCATAGAGACGACGCGGACTTTTTTGCCTTCACCGCGCAGGCGATCGGCGGCTTCAGCACACAGGAACAGTTCGCTACCCGTCCCGATGAGAATCAGTTCCGGCGTACCGTCGCTGTCGGAGACCACGTAACCGCCTTTAGCCGTACCTTCGATCGAGGTTCCGGGCAAGTTGGGTAGGTTTTGCCGCGACAGGGCCATGACGCTGGGGCGATGGGTATTTTCGATCGCCACTTTATAGGATCCCGAAGTCTCGTTAGCATCGCCGGGGCGGAACACCAACAACTGGGGCATGGCCCGCAGGGAAGCCACGTGCTCGACGGGTTGGTGGGTGGGGCCATCTTCGCCCAAACCGATGGAGTCGTGAGTCATCACCCAGATGCAGTTCAACTCCGACAGGGCCGAGAGGCGAATTGCACCGCGCATATAATCGGTAAAGGTTAAGAAGGTGGCACCGTAGGGAATCAAACCGCCGTGACAGCCCATGCCGTTACAGATTGCACCCATACCATGTTCGCGCACGCCGAACCAGAAGTTACGGTTTTCGTAAGCGCCTTTCTCGAAGTCACCGGACGAACTCAACAGGGTTTTGTTAGAACCAGAGAGGTCAGCCGAACCGCCGATCAATTCCGGGAGAACCTCGGCGATCGCGTTGAGAACTTTACCCGAAGAGGCGCGAGTAGCGGCAGCTTTGTCGTCGGGAGTGAAGGTAGGCAAGCATTTGTCCCAACCTTCGGGCAAGCGGCGGTGGATGCGACGATCGAGTTCGGCCGCTTCTTCGGGATATTTAGATTTGTAGGTTTCCCATTTTTGATTCCACTCTTTCTCCCATTCGGCACCGCGATCGACCGCTTTGCGGAAGCGGTTGAGGGCATCTTCAGGAACCACAAAGGGCTCGTGTTCCCAGCCTAAATTCTTGCGGGTTCCGGCCACTTCGTCAGCACCGAGGGGCGAACCGTGTGCCTTGCTGCTGTCGGCTTTGTTGGGTGCGCCGTAACCGATCGTGGTGCGAACCCGGATCAAAGAGGGGCGATCGGTAATGCTTTGGGCCTTTTCAATGGCTTTGGCAATGCCTTCTAAATCCGTGTTGCCATCTTCAATAAATTCAACGTGCCAACCGTAAGATTCGTAGCGTTGGGTTACGTCTTCGGTAAAGGTTTTGTTGGTGGCACTATCGAGACAAATCAAGTTATCGTCGTACAGGACGATTAACTTGCCAAGTCCCCAGTGTCCGGCCAAAGATGAGGCTTCAGCGGAGATACCTTCCATGAAGTCACCATCGCTGGCGAGGACGTAGGTATAGTGATCGATAATGTTGCAGTCAGGTTTGTTGAAGCGAGCGGCCAAATGGGCCTCGGCGCAAGCTAAACCGACGGCGTTGGAGATGCCTTGACCTAGGGGGCCGGTGGTGACTTCCACGCCTTCGGTGAGGAAGTTTTCCGGGTGTCCGGGGGTCGCCGATCCCCACTGGCGGAAGTTTTTCAGTTCGTCGATGCTCATGCCATCGTACCCGGTGAGGTGCAACAGGGCGTAGTGGAGCATGGAACCGTGACCGCCTGAGAGGATGAAGCGATCGCGATCGAACCAAGCGGCGTTTTTGGGGTTGAACTTCAAGAAGCGATCCCAGAGGACGAAGGCCATGGGAGCGGCCCCCATGGGTAGCCCCGGATGGCCCGAGTTGGCTTTCTCAACAGCATCGATCGCTAAAAAGCGAATGGAATTGATGCAAAGTTCTTCGAGGGATTGGGTTGCAACGGCCATAATTGTTTTTCTCTATTTTCGACTGGAAGTAAACGACGATCGCCCTCGGGCGAGACCCCGCCCGTACTCGGAGCGTGTCGGGGCGGTTTTCTCCATCATCCCACCATGGGGATCGACAATCAAGGGGAGAGCGGCATATCGATGGCCGCACTTCGAGGGAGAGTGGGACGCACGGCGCGACTCGACCCCTTCTAAGAATGTTACAGCTTTAGGGGGCAGAATAGAAATTGATGTAAGCTACATCAGCTTCTGAGTCATACGCAAACCAGCAGTCGCGCTTGGGAAGGCGATCGACAACCGAGGCAAATTCCAAATAGCGATCGATATCGATTTGTCTCCTCCAGTGTAAGCAAAAAACGTTGTAGGCGAAGCCGAGAAACAAAACTTTTAATGTCAGCATTCAGGTTGATTCTTTTGGCTTTGCCAGGGAACATCATTGAGAGGGCGAAGCATTTGCCTTCTAGTCGATCGAACTTTTTCTCCCTTTTTCGGTGCGAATGCTTCGCCCCTACGGCCTCGGGTATTCTGGAGGCGAAACCTCCACAGTTCGCTGCGTCTGGTAAGTATACGCAATGAAGGGGAAATTGTCAAGATACCTCAACCACTACCCCTCGACTTTCATTCGCAAAGCGATCGACGCTGCACACTGCATAGGTACCCGGAAACACACTCGTCTGCTTGACGCTAGCATCGCGAACGCGCAACAACTTCCAATTGTTGCCGTTTTTCTGATAAATTGTCCAGGCGCGAATGTGTCCGGCGGCGGGTTTCCAGACAAGGGTATTGTTAACCACGCGCACGTCTTCCGGGGGTTGCGGCGGCGACGAAGGCGCGATCGATCCATGAATATCGTCAATTTCTGGGTCAGATCCACTAACGTTGGCTAGCATCCAAGATGGTTATCCCAATAATTTCCCCACCATCATAACGTACCACAATATCGTCTTCCGTCAACTCGCTATCTGTTGCTGCTTTGGGGGGAGAATAGAAATTGATGTAGGCTACATCAGCTTCTGAGTCATACGCAAACCAGAAATCGCGCTTGGGAAGGCGATCGACAACCGAGGTGAATTCCAAATAGCGATCGATATCGATAGTTGTTAAGGCCATAATTGTATCCTCCGATCTAAGTAACTTTTTCTGTTGGTAAAAAATGCAGTAGAAATGAAGCCATCTTCACTTTCTTCCCGATAGATAACAACTAACCATTTACGCGGTTTAGTTTCCCGAACGGCGATCGCAGCCCCCTCATTTCCTGCTAGAATTCGTTCTGGGCTAGCAACAGTATCCAAAACTTCCAACTGCATAGCGGATAATTCTGGATGTTGGGAAAGAATATGTTGCCATCGTTCCTCCGTCAGTCGTATCGAAACACCATTTCGGGAAATAGTTACGAGCATAACAAATGCTGGTCTTATCTTCTAGGATACCGCAACAACAACTCCCCGACTTTCATTGGCAAAGCGATCGACGCTGCACACTGCATAGGTTCCCGGAAACACACTCGTCTGCTTGACGCTAGCATCGCGAATCCGCAACAACTTCCAATTGTCGCCATTTTTCTGATAGATTGTCCAGGCGCGAATGTGTCCGGCGGCGGGTTTCCAGACAATGGTATTGTTAACGACGCGCACGTCTTCTGGGGGTTGGGGTGGCGACGAATTAACCCAGGGTTGGGTGGGGACGATCGCCGGATCTTTGTAAAGCGTATTCCGAAAATAATCCAGGATACCGAGGCGATTTTCCAGCAACGGATCCATGTTATAATAAATGCCACCTTCAGCCCAGCGCCGGGTGAGGGCAACTTGGCGATCGAACTCTACCACCGTCCAGCCGGACTCGCCCAATTTTACCAAATTCATGCCTGCATAAATGTGACGGTTTTGGGGATTGTTTTGCGTCCACCATTCTAGCAAAGCGGAGAAACTTTGCGCGTATTGGTCGATAGGCCAGTACAATTGTGGAGCCAGGTAATCGACCCATCCTTCGCGCTGCCATTTTAA
The DNA here is from genome assembly GCA_937121005.1 of uncultured cyanobacterium. GTDB lineage: Bacteria > Cyanobacteriota > Cyanobacteriia > Cyanobacteriales > Geitlerinemataceae > CAKZKB01. The sequence goes on from CAKZKB010000294.1 coordinate 13,653, forward strand.
GGGATCGGCAAACAGGGCATCGTACTGATCTAACCCCGTCACTTGCGGCGGTTGTCCGGGTCGATAAATTCCGAAGGGACTGATGCCAAAACTGACATGAGATTTGACGGATTTGATACCTTTATACAGGCGTTCCACCATGCGATTGACGTTATCGCGCCGCCAGTCGTTGACGGGTAGCGTGCCACCTCGGTTGCGATAGTCGCGGTAAGTGTTATTATCGGGAAACGGAACCCCCGGCTGCGGATAGGGATAGAAATAGTCGTCTAAATGAATGCCATCGACATCGTAGCGCCGCGTCACATCCATAATCACTTCGTAGGTGCGATTTTGGACGAGAGGAATGGACGGATCCATCCACAAAGTATTGCCGTAGCGATAGACAACTTCGGGATGAACTGCGCCAATGTGCGGGCGCACGAGGGTGGCTTGAGAAGAGGAACGGGCGCGGTAGGGATTGAACCAAGCGTGCAATTGCAAGCCGCGTTTGTGGGCTTCGGTAACGGCAAATTCGAGCGGATCGTAGAAGGGATTTGGAGCTTGTCCTTGGCGACCGGTCAGCCAAAAACTCCAGGGTTCGAGTTGGGAGGCATAAAGGGCATCGCCGTCGGGTCGCACTTGGAGAACAATGGCGTTGAGTTTGGCTTCTGAAGCGCGATCGAGGAGGTCGATTAACTCGTCTTTTTGTTGTGCGGTAGATAGATCGCGTCGCGAGGGCCAGTTAATATTCCAAACGGAGGCGAACCAAACCCCACGAAATTCGCGCGGGTGGCTGACAGAAACGGTAGGAACGACGGGAGTGGGGGGCTGTCCCTCTTGGGAACGGACAATGTAGGGGGACTCGATCGGGGTGGCGCGTCCCAGGTTGACCAATGCTTGGTAGAGAATGGCGGCGACTTCGGCCCGCGTGGCCCCGCGTTGGGGTTGCAGCAGGTCGGTTTCGGGATAGCTGACAACGAGGTTAGCGCTGGTGGCGACACCGATTTCGTCGATCGCCCAGTTGGGAATGCGATCGACATCGCGATAAAAATCTTTCGGCTCCACCGGACGATCGCGCAGATCCAGTCCGTTCACCAATGCCACGATAACCTGCACCCGCAAAGCACTTTCGCTAGGGGCAAACCGACCGCCGGGATAACCCGCCAGGAAGCCCCGTTCGTAGGCCATACGGATGGCGGGGGCAGCCCAGTGGTCGGCCGGTACGTCGGTAAAGGTCATGGCCGGACGTTCGGTGGCGCGATCGAAGGCTTTACTCACCAATGCAGCGAGTTCGGCACGGGTGACGATCTGTTCGGGGCGGTAGGTTCCGTCGGGGAAGCCGCGCACGATGCCCAAACTCACCAAGCCTTCGATGAAGGGTTTCGCCCAGTGGCGATCGATGTCGGATAGCGCGATCGCGCTCGATGTAGAGACCATTTCCCGTGCCGCGATAAATACCGTTATATCGATTTTACTGGCAGATGGGCGTTTCTCGACCGAGAATCTCCTGGATACGAGACCGACTGGGGCAAACAGTATGGCGATGTCTTGACAGTACGGTTGCGATCGCGCCATTTATGGGGTAAAACTGGGTGTTGTCATAAAACTTAACAGGCCCCATGCCAATTGTCGATTTGTCCTGGATAAACGCTTTGTGTTGGTTGTGGATCGCGATCGCCCTTGCTTGGTTAATTTGTAAATGGCAGATACTCCAAAACGCATCTCAGGGCGAAATCGATGCTTTTTTTGTATTTGGTGGCGGCTTGCACCGAGAACTTTACGTCGCTCGCTTGAAGAAACAGTATCCCGAGGTTCCCGTGTTAATTTCTAAGGGATCGCTGCAACCCTACATACTGTCCATTTTTGAGCGCTTGCAGGCTCCTATTTACAATGTTTGGATTGAAGAATGTGCGAACTCGACTTTTGATAATTGCTGCTTTGGTTTACCAATTTTGAAATCTTGGCAAGTCAAAAAAGTAATGCTCGTGACTTCAGCTTCGCATCTTCCCCGAGCCAAACTCTTGGCACAAATTATTCTCGGCGCTCATGGAATATGGGTAGAATCCTCCTCTGTTACAGAAATCTGTACGCCGGGAAATCAAGAATCGAAACTGAAAACTGTATTGGATGCGATCCGGGCTAGCGCCTGGGCGATCGTCTCTCAGTTCTATTCTTGTTCTTGCTCGAACATTATTCCACTAGCAGAGGTAAAAATGAACGAATGGCAAGATATTGGCATTGATGTTAACTGTTGCCAGCGCTACAAGTTTAACCTAGCAGGTTTCGCGGGCGATCGAGAGACAGCAACTCCTATAAAATCTGCTCGATCGTTCTAGATAGAATACATCCGGTTTCTGTCCTACGATCGCGACCTATGGTAAAATAGACGAGAACAATTTTTTTAGTTTTTATTTTTAATTGGATCGCCGCGACTGACGATGGTACAGACTCAAACCCAATTCCAAACCCTGTCGCTCTCGCTACCCGAGACGATCGCATTGTACGTGACCCCCGAGCAGTTTGCCATCCTCGCAGCTGCCAACCGAGAGTTACGCTTAGAACGCACTGCAAGCGGAGAATTGATTGTCATGCCACCCACAAGTTGGGAAACGGGAGAACGAAATAGCAGTCTTGTTGGAGAATTGTATCTGTGGTGGCGAAATTCTGACCAACCAGGGAAAATCTTCGATTCTTCTACTGGTTTTACTTTACCCAATGGTGCGATCCGTTCGCCCGATGCCTGTTGGATAAGTCCAGAACGATGGAACGCGATCGACCCTCAACCCGGCACATTTCCCAATATTTGCCCCGATTTTGTTGTGGAATTGCGATCGAAATCGGATAGTTTGTCATCAGTGCAAGCCAAGATGAAAGAATATATTAAAAATGGCACGAGACTCGGTTGGCTGATCGATCCGCAACATCGGCGCGTGGAGATTTATCGACCCAGATCGCCAGTGGAAGTGCGGGAAAATCCGGCTGAGTTGTCTGGAGAAGATGTCTTACCCGGTTTCGTGTTAGATTTGTATCGAGTCTGGAATTAATCTCTTTAATATCAAAATGGTACAAACCCTAACCCAATCCCAAACTTTGTCGCTCTCGCTACCCGAGACGATCGCATTGTACGTCACCCCCGAGCAGTTTGCCATCCTCGCAGCTGCCAACCGAGAGTTACGCTTAGAACGCACTGCAAGCGGAGAATTGATTGTCATGCCACCCACAAGTTGGGAAACGGGAGAACGAAATAGCAGTCTTGTTGGAGAATTGTATCTGTGGTGGCGAAATTCTGACCAACCAGGGAAAATCTTCGATTCTTCTACTGGTTTTACTTTACCCAATGGTGCGATCCGTTCGCCCGATGCCTGTTGGATAAGTCCAGAACGATGGAACGCGATCGACCCTCAACCCGGCACATTTCCCAATATTTGCCCCGATTTTGTTGTGGAATTGCGATCGAAATCGGATAGTTTGTCATCAGTGCAAGCCAAGATGAAAGAATATATTAAAAATGGCACGAGACTCGGTTGGCTGATCGATCCGCAACATCGGCGCGTGGAGATTTATCGACCCAGATCGCCAGTGGAAGTGCGGGAAAATCCGGCTGAGTTGTCTGGAGAAGATGTCTTACCCGGTTTCGTGTTAGATTTGTATCGAGTCTGGAATTAATCTCTTTAATATCAAAATGGTACAAACCCTAACCCAATCCCAAACTTTGTCGCTCTCGCTACCCGAGACGATCGCATTGTACGTCACCCCCGAGCAGTTTGCCATCCTCGCTGCGGCTAACCGAGAGTTACGCCTAGAACGCACCGCACGCGGAGAATTAATTGTCATGCCACCCACAGGTTGGGAAACTGGAAAGCGCAACCGCAGTATTATCGGACAACTCGATCGCTGGTATGAAGCGAATGCAGACTTAGGCGAAGCCTTCGATTCTTCCACTGGGTTTACTTTACCGAACGGCGCGATCCGTTCGCCCGATGCCTGTTGGATAAGTCAAGAACGGTGGAGCGCGATCGACCCTCAACCCGATACGTTTCCCAGTATTTGCCCCGATTTTGTTGTGGAATTGCGCTCGAAATCCGATAGTCTGTCATCAGTGCAAGCTAAGATGAGAGAATATATTGAAAACGGCACGAAACTCGGTTGGCTACTGGATCCGCAACATCGGCGCGTGGAGATTTATCGTCCCGGATCGCCAGTGGAAGTGCGGGAAAATCCGGCGGAGTTGTCGGGGGAAGCGGTGTTACCGGGTTTTGTTTTAAATTTGGGTCGGGTGTGGGGGTGAAAAAAGCGGCGATCGCAGTGGATACTCTACCCCTTGCCGCGATAAAATAGAGACTTGTCGGCCATCGATTTTCCCATCGCCGACAACAGGGGATACACAACGAGGTTTGTTATGACGAGAGTGATGCTCGAGGTCGGTCACGGCCCCTATCGCGATCGCACGGGTGCAACGGGTTTTGAAGAAGGAGCCAGCGGCCCCGGAACGACTGAATACAAGCAAGTCAAGCAAATGGCTCCGATCGCGGCCGCACAGTTGCGCGAGTTGGGTTACGAGGTGGAAATTTCTGACCCAGTAGACACCCTAGTGGCGATCGGTCAAAAAGCAGCCGGAAGCGATCTGTTTGTCAGCTTGCACCTGAACGCTTTCAACCGCAGCGCCCAAGGTACGGAGGTGTTGGTACACCGCAACGGCACCCAGGAAGATGTCGAGCTCGCTCAATATATCCAAAACTCGCTGGTAGCGGCGTTGGGTCTGGCGAACCGAGGCGTAAAGCGGCAAGGTTTGGCGGTACTTTCTGGCGTACCTTTGACGGTGCGAGCAGCCTGCTTAACTGAATCGTATTTTATCGATGCGGTGCCCAATGCAGCCACAGCCGAACGCTATACGGAACTGGCCGGACGGGCGATCGCGGAAGGAATTGACAAATACGCTGCCGCTAACGGTATTAAACCACAACTTGCTCCTGTCAACAAGTCTAAAGAGGTGATGGAGTTGGAGTTGGTAAACGTGGCCAAATATTACTCGGCGTTACCTCACCAAATTGCTGCACTCAACTGGTTGCAAGACCAACTTTCGCCACAAGTGAAGGAGGAGTTTACGCGACGCTGGCGCAACGGCTAGAGCAATATTTGATTTCTCGTAGGGGCGAACGGCGTTCGCCCTAATCTCGCCCTAATTTTATCGGGTTTGCAACCCTCGCAAAACCTGGCTTTTTTGCTCGCTGTCGAGTCCTTTGGCTTGTATCAGTACGCCAAAATTGCCCACACCCATAGGATCGATTAAGCGGTGAAGCACTTGACGACGGTGCAGTGCGTTTGTAAGATCGACACTGTTACTCGAGTTGGATATTTCAGCAATACGATCGCCGATTCCTAATGCCATCAAAAACAGGGCTTGCGGGGCAAATCCAAGTTTAACTAATTGCGATCGCGCTCCCCAGATTTCCAAGGCGGTAAAGTTAACGTGCGCAGTGAGATCTTGCTCTCCGACATACGCATAGGGATCGTCGTGGAAATGGTGGCGATAGTAACATTGTAGCGTTCCTTCTCGGCGGTGCGGCTGGTAATATCGCGCGGCGGGATAGCCGTAGTCAATGGTGAGAACGTAACCGCGTTGCAGGCGTTTAGAAATGGCTTCGATCCACTCTAAAGCGGCTAGGTTAACTTCGCTGCGATACCCTTCATAAACGCGATCGCCTATCTCGATACTCAAGTTTGCAAAGTAGTTTTTAAGATCGGGTGTAGACGGTTCGCCAATGGTTTCTACTAATTCATTGTTTTTTATGGTGACATAAATTTCTTTGAGTTCTCCTTGTTCGATACCAAATAAATGAACGGGGAGTGCGTCGAAAAACTCGTTAGAAAAAATGCAGCCGACGATCGCATTTTCGGGAATCTCTTCGAGTTCAAACCAGCGCACGTTATAGGTTTTGAGCCGTTGTTGCTGTTGCGCTTTGAGTTGGCGGGATTTTTCGACGATCGTATAGTCGATCGCCTCTAAAAATTCAGGATATTTCCTCTCGATATAGCTGAGGACATCTCCAGCTAAAATTCCTTGTCCCGCACCCAGTTCTAGCAAAGAAAACGGCTGCGGTTTACCTAAAATCTCCCACATTTGCACGAACTGTTCGGCTAGCATTTCCCCAAAGTCGGGACACAAATGCACCGAGGTGACAAAATCTCCAGTTTCGCCTAAGCCTCGACCTCGGGAGTAATATCCTTCGCGATCGTGGTACAATACTAAATCCATATAGTCGGCAAAGGTAATGCGCTGTTGCGGACTGTTGGCAATCCGCTCTTGTAAAATATCAATTAGTGCTGAGTTAGACTGTGGGACTGCCATTCGATTTTAGATTCTGGATTTTGTTGGGGGTGTAGAAACCCGGTTTCTTGCTGATAACCAGACAAGACTCGATTTTTTCCTTTCAGAAACCGGGTTTCTTGTATAACCTGAATCCTTACTTTCCCCCATTGTTCGAGACGGATTCACCTCGGGCTAAAATCGGGGTAGGAATACGCGATATACTCGGTTATAATAATTGTTGTTCGAGTACCTCCAAGATCGATCGCGCGGCTACATCCCAGTTTAAGCGAGAGCGGTACTCTTGGAAAGACGATCGCGCCAAGTCTCGGTAAGTGCTGTAATTTTGCACTCGGTGGCTGATATACTCGCAGTAGTCGGCGATCGCGGCTTCTGACGAGAACAGTTTACCATTAATATCGTCGCGGACGATCGTCCCTACACCGCCGACATCGGTTGCTAAAACCGGAACCCCAAAGGAGTTGGCTTCACAGAGAACATGGCCGTAGGTTTCGGCGCGAGAGGGTAAAATCAGAAAGTGGGATTCGCCTAGCAAGCGATCGAAGGTTTTTCTTCCGATATCGGTTGCTTTATCTACAAAGCCGATCGCGTTCGCAAATGCGGGTACGCTGTCGAGATCGGGTCGAGAACCGATGGCAATTAATTCTGTCGGTATTCCTCTATTATTCAACTGGCGAGCCACTTCTAAGGCGACATCACCTCCTTTGCGATGCCATTCTACACCCACAAACAACAATTTGCAAGTGTCGGATTTGCGAGATGCGATCGCGGCTTCGATGTCGGTTTCGGTGCGATCGCATTCAATATTTGCCCCCCAAGGAATGACGCTGACTCTCCCTGGATTTAAATTGTAGCGTTCGATGGCATTATTTGCTGCCCAGTCTGAGGTAAAGACCAGGCGATCGCAGCGATCGAATGCCGATTTTTCCATTATATCAATATTCTGTCTCGTTTCGGCGCATAAATTGTTCAAATAGTCGTAAAATCCAATTAAGTTACCAATGGCGGCATCTGTCCACAAGACGAGTGGCTGTTGGCAGTTTAAGCGAGCGATGGGAACTGCATTTTCCGGGCACAAAACAATGTCCGCATTATCGATTTTGCGGGCAATTTCTTTGGCGTAGTTTTGCCATACCAACGGTTCGGCCCAACGGTAGTAATCTTGCTTGAGAATGCGGCGATAAAACTCCCATTTGCTGCGGGTGAGGATGGCTCCAGTTTTGGCGATCGGGCCGATATAACTGAGGTTCGCACCGATTTTTTCTAACGACTTGGCTAAATAATATCCCGCCCCAGATAAACCCGTTTGATACTCGTTCCAGTTGGACGAGTTCCAAGCATCGTAAGTGGTGACGTAGGCAATTTTCATGATTTTATAGAACATTCATATTCAATGCGGCGATCGCGGAATGGGCAAGCCATCGTCTTGTAAAGACTCTATATACAATAGCACAGCTTCGGTAACGTTCTTTTCCGCTTCGACAAAATCCTTGCCAAACGAAGAAACATAGTTTAAGTCTGGTACAGTCGCGATAACCATTTCGCTATCGCGATCGACGCTGTATTCAACTCGAAATTCCAGTCGTTCCATAAAAAAAACACTCCATCGATTGTGGTTGCGTTACCCAGACGATCGCGCTACAATGATTGTCGCCACCTAGACTCCTCCCCATGAGTGCTGTCAAAACCTTCATCCGCCGAGAACTGCTACCCGTTTTAGCCGACTTGCGACTGGCGATCGTCCTCTTACTTGCCATCGCCGCGTTTAGTGCCACTGGGACAGTCATCGAACAAGAGCGATCGCTACAATTCTACCAGGCCAACTACCCCGAAGATCCGGCGTTGTTTGGCTTTCTCTCGTGGAAAGTGATTACCGCGTTGAGTCTCGATCGCGTTTACAAAAGTTGGTGGTTCCTCTCTATCTTAATTCTGTTTGCCAGTAGCTTGAGTGCTTGCACCCTAACTCGGCAATTCCCCGCCCTCAAAGCAGCCCGACGCTGGCAATTTTACACCCAACCGCGTCAGTTTGGCAAGTTAGCCATGGCCGCAGAACTGGAAGCGGGAGACTTAGATAAACTCGAAAGCGAACTGCAACGAAAACGCTATCGCACCTTCCGCCAAGACGGTTCTCTCTACGCCAGAAAAGGGATCGTCGGCCGCATTGCCCCGATCGTCGTCCATGCTAGTATGCTATTGATTATTGCCGGGGCCATATTCGGATCCCTATCGGGAGTGCTTGCCCAGCAAATGATTCCCAGTGGCGAGACGATCGTCATTGATAACATTATCGAAGCCGGAAACTTGTCTTCCTTCGATCGCTTTCGGGGCTGGGCCTTAAAAGTCAATCGCTTCTGGATCGATTATACACCCGAAGGCAGCATCGATCAATTTTAGTCCGATCTCTCCATTGTAGACAGCGAAACTGGAGAAGAACGCCATCGCGACACCATTTACGTTAACCATCCGTTGCGCTACAATGGCGTAACCATGTATCAGACCGATTGGTCGATCGCGGGAGTGCGTTTGCGCCTCAACAACAGTCCTATATTTCAGTTTCCCATGGCGCGATTGAATATGGCTGGCGACAGGCGTTTGTGGGGAACTTGGATCCCAACCAAACCCGATTTAAGCGAGGGTGTTTCTTTAGTTGCCAAGGATTTGCAAGGTACGTTAGTAGCTTATAATAATGAGGGGGAACTGACGGGAACCGTGCGATCGGGAAGTACGACCGAAATTAATGATGTCAACCTCACCATTCTCGATATTATCGGGGCGACGGGACTGCAAATCAAGTCCGATCCGGGCATTCCTTTAGTGTATGCTGGATTTGGGTTGTTGATGCTCAGCGCACTGGCAAGTTACGTTTCTCACTCGCAAATTTGGGTGTTAAAAACGGACGATCGCGTCTATATTGGCGGACGTACAAACCGCGCTTTAGTGGCGTTCGATCGCGAGTTAAATGAAATAATCGATCGCTGGCAAACTCCCCCAGGTGACGGTCGAGAAAGCGAGTTTTTCCTGGGCGATCGTCCCGAAACGATTCAATCTTAATATGTCCTAATTTGCCAAATCAATACAGATGTAGGGGCGATTCGCGAATCGCCCCTACAATTTATTAACTAGCGAATGTATTCCTTGAGAATGCTGTTGCGGTTGGGATGGCGCAATTTCCGTAGGGCTTTCGCTTCGATTTGGCGAATGCGCTCGCGGGTCACATTAAAAATTTGCCCGATTTCTTCTAAGGTTTTCATGCGACCATCATCGAGACCGTAACGCAAGCGCAACACATCCCGTTCGCGGGGGCTGAGGGTATCGAGAACGCTTTCGAGATCTTCGCGCAACAGGTTTTTCGACACCCGATCTTCAGGTGTTTCGCCGTCGGATTCGATAAAATCTCCCAAGCGAGAATCTTCTTCTTTGCCGATCGGGGTTTCTAAAGAAATCGGTAACTGAGCCGACTTAGCGATAAACCGCAGCTTCTCGATGGTCATTTCCATCTTGGTGGCGATTTCTTCTTCGGTGGGCTTGCGACCCATTTCTTGCGAGAGCAGTTTGGTCGTTTTCTTGATGCGGGAAATGGTTTCGTAGAGATGAACCGGGAGGCGAATGGTGCGCGATTGGTCGGCGATCGCGCGGGTAATGGC
>CAKZKB010000295.1 GCA_937121005.1 uncultured cyanobacterium
CCCTCTCCCCCTCTCCCCCTCTCCCCCTCTGCGTCCACGAAGGAGATGCCTTCGTCGCCGCCATCCCGTCGCCGCAGTTGCGCTTTACCTACGGGATCGATTTCCCCGCCGCCGCCATCGGCCAGCAATGGCACACTTGGACACCGGCCGCCGAGCCTTTCGATCGCGAGATTGCCCCAGCGAGAACATTTTGCCTGGCCGAACAGATAGAATCGTTGCGCCAAGCGGGTTTAATTAAAGGCGGGAGCCTAGAAAATGCCCTGGTTTGCCAAGGCGATCGCTGGCTCAATCCGCCTTTAAGATTTGCAAATGAACCAGCGCGTCATAAAATTTTAGATTTAGTAGGGGATCTAAGTTTGCTCGGAAATATTCCGACGGCCCACTTTGTCGCCTACAAAGCTAGCCACCGCCTGCACGCTCGTCTGGCCCGATTGCTGCAAGAGCGTCGAACGTCGAGATCGCACTAGCGGGGCCGAGCGTTTCGATCTGCTGCCCGAAAAGCGATCGCCATCGAACCACTCAATTATGTCTGCATCGATCGACATCAACCCATCCAATTCTTCGGCGACTCGGACGCTCGAGGCTCCCGCGAGCCCGGACGCGAGTCCTGACAACTCCACTGTCTTCACCGTCGAAGACATTCAGAAACTCCTTCCCCATCGCTATCCCTTTGCTCTCGTCGATCGGATTATTGAATACGTGCCGGGAGAGCGGGCCGTGGGGATCAAAAACGTCACCGTCAACGAACCCCAGTTCCAAGGTCACTTTCCCGGCCGTCCGGTGATGCCGGGAGTGCTGATCGTCGAAGCCATGGCCCAAGTCGGGGGCATCGTCCTCACCCAAATGCCGGAAATGCAAGACGGACTGTTCATGTTTGCGGGTATCGATAAGGTGCGCTTTCGCCACCCTGTCGTCCCTGGCGACCAACTGGTGATGACGGCCCGCCTGCTGTGGGTCAAACACGGTCGCTTCGGGAAAATGCAGGCCCGCGCTGAGGTCAACGGTCAGCTAGCCGCAGAGGGCGAATTGATGTTTTCGATCGTAGAGTGAGGGTAGAGCAAGCGCCGATCGCGATGATTCACCCCACTGCCATCGTCCATCCCCAGGCCCGACTGCACCCGAGCGTGCGGGTCGGCCCCTATGCCGTCATCGGTGCGGCGGTGACGATCGACGAAGACACGACGATCGGCCCCCACGTTGTCATTGAGGGACGCACCCATATCGGACGGCGCAACCGGATTTTTCCCGGTGCGGCCATCGGTTTGGAACCTCAAGACTTGAAATATGCCGGGGCCGACAGTTGCGTTCTTATCGGCGACGACAATTTGATTCGCGAATTCGTCACCATCAACCGGGCCACGGGCGATGGAGAAGAAACTCGCCTTGGCAACGGTAACTTGCTCATGGCTTACGTTCACGTCGCCCACAATTGCATCATCGAAAATCGGGTCGTTATTGCCAACGCCGTCGCTTTGGCCGGTCACGTCCATCTGGAGTCGAAAGTCACAATTGGTGGCGTGCTCGGCATCCATCAGTTCGTCCGTATCGGTCGCTTGGCCATGGTGGGGGGCATGAGCCGGGTCGATCGCGACGTACCACCATTTATGCTGGTCGAAGGCAATCCCTGTCGCGTCCGGGCCCTCAATCAAGTGGGACTGAAACGGGCCGGAATCGCCGAACTCGAGGGGGGCAAAACCTTCGCTACCCTCAAAAAGGCCTTTCGGATTCTCTACCGTTCCGGTTTGCCCCTTTCCCAAGCCCTAGAGGAGTTAGAACTGTTGCCCGACAGCGAACAGTTACAACATCTCCAGCAGTTTTTAACCGCCTCCATGCAACCGGGGCGGCGGGGGTTAACCAGTTACCGATGAGGATTTTAAGCCCAGCGTTGCACCTCTTCAACGGAGAGGGAGAGCGAGCTCGCCACTTGTTCGACTGTTAACCCCAGGGCCAGCAGTTTTTGGATGGCAGCTTGCTGGTTTTGTTCGGCGCGATCGGCCCGTTGGCGCTCTTGTTCGGCCCGTTGTCGTTCCTGTTCGGCATGAAGGCGTTCTAGTTTGGCTCGTTCGCTCCCCGTTAACAGTAGATTGCCATCGCTGTCCCACCAACGCAACCAGCGATCGTGTTGGTTCTGGTAGTTCCCCTCCCACAGTCCTAGTTCGACCCCCATACCATCGATAGGGTAATGACCGCGATCGTTGGGTTCTAAGCGGTGATAGCGCTTATTGAGCCAGTTATACACTTCGAGCTTGCCCGTTCGGATAATGTAGATGGCATAGTAGGGAATCCGAATGATTTGCTCGTAGACCCAAAACTTGCCCGGTTTTTGGTTCGAGCCCTGGGGTAAGCGAGCGAGGGGGGTGGTGTCTCGTTCTTCGGAACCATCTCCACTGGCAAACTCAATGGCAATCAGAGGTACAATATACTCGCGCCACAGGACATAAGAACGCCGCGATCGACCGTCTAAGCGAGGGGGAACGTTAGGGACGTAAAACCAGTCTGGGGCTTCGGCTCCGCGTTCGGGGGGATCGGTTTCGCGCCAGTAAATGCCGCAGTCTTGGCCGATCGCGTACTGTCCGTCTGGATGTAGGGCTTGCAGTGTGGTTTCTAGGGAGTCTGTGAGTAGAATACTCTGGGGATGTTCTTGGAAGTTTTTCACGAACGTACCGTCGGAGTCGGGAAGTTGGGTGTGGTCTGGAAATGCAGGCGGAAGCGATACGGTAAAGCGATCGGAAGTCATATCAATTTTGGATTTTAGATTTTGGATTTTGGATTTGGGAGCGAGCTCGGGTTTTAGTCAAGGGGAGTGGCGAACGGGTTTTCCCGATCCCGAATGAATTTGGGGAGTTGTATCCGCGAGATTCTCGGTCATCAGCGCGATCGAGCGATAAAGTAGATAAACGAAGGTCTTTCTTTCAGTATAACTAGGTTTTAGATGCGATCGATGCACCACCAGCAAAAACGAATTTTTATCAGTACGGGCGAAGTATCGGGAGATTTGCAAGGGGCGCTGTTAATTGCAGCCCTGCACCGCGAAGCCGATCGCCGGGGGATGGGTTTAGAAATTACGGCGCTGGGGGGCGATCGCATGGCGGACGCGGGAGCCAATTTACTGGGTAACACCAGCGCTATTGGTTCGGTGGGGTTGCTGGAATCTTTACCTTACATCGTGCCGATTTTGAGCTTGCAGCGCCGCGTCAAAGAGGTGTTAAAATCGTCTCCTCCCGACGCGATCGTCCTCATTGATTATATGGGATCGAACTTGAATTTAGGGCAATACCTGCGCCGAGTTTTTCCGCAGGTTCCGATTGTTTACTACATTATGCCCCAATGTTGGGTGTGGTCGATTAGCGACAAAAATACCCAAGACATTATCGAGATGAGCGATCGCCTGCTAGCGATTTTTCCCGAAGAAGCTAAGTTTTTTCGCGATCGCCAAGCACGAGTCACTTGGGTGGGACATCCCCTCGTCGATGCCATGGAAACTGCACCGACGCGAGAGGAGGCCCGATCGCGTTTGCAAATTAGTTCAGACGCGATCGCGATCGCGCTTTTACCCGCTTCTCGACCGCAAGAATTAAAGTCGTTAATGCCGACAATATTTGCAGCAGCCGCCGAAATTCAGCGCCAACTTCCCGAAGTTGAATTCTGGATTCCTCTATCGTTAGAAGCCTATCGAGATAAGATTGAAACCGCCATCGATCGCTACGGGTTGCGAGGGAAACTCGTCCGCGATCGCGATCGAACCGTACTCGCTGCGGCCGATTTTGCCATTGCCAAATCGGGAACCGTTAACTTAGAATTAGCTATCCTCAACGTGCCGCAAGTTGTCGTCTATCGCGTCCATCCCGTCACCGCTTGGATCGCCCGCAAACTGCTCGGGTTTTCGATTCCTTTTATGTCGCCTCCGAATTTAGTAGAAATGAAGGCGATCGTCCCCGAACTACTCCAAGAAGAAGTCACTGTCGAGAACATTGTATCGCGATCGCTGGAGTTGCTGCCCAATACCGAAAAACGCCAAAAAATGCTAGCCGACTACGAAGAAATGCGGCAGGTGTTGGGTGCGGTTGGCGGTTGCGATCGCGCTGCCCGAGAGATTTTTACTTTGATGAAATCGTAAACCTTCATGCAACACAGAAAATGGATGCTGCCATACTGTATTGATAATTGATAATTGATAATTGATAATTGTTCATTGAATCGGATTGTTCATTGAATTTGTCGATCCGCGATCGCGATCGTGACTCCAAAGCGATCGAGAAAATCCATCCCCAACAAACCATCAACGCGCAAACCCGGTGGAACGTCATAAGCCACCAGTTCAAAATCGCGTACCGTTTTCCCGATACAATTGAACCAGGGAACGCGAACGACAGGGGCCGAAATTTTTCCCGAACCCGTTGTAATTCTATATCGACGCGGGGCACTGTCGAGATCGCAGCCAATATTGGTAATAACTCGCGGAGGGACGATGGTAAAACTCGATCCCGTATCCACCAACAAGCGCACGGAAATCGGGGATATCCCCCGTCCGCCGACTTTTGCCCTAACCCAAAATAAATGGGACGGTTGCAAGCGAAATAATGGGTACTTTTTGGGATAGAGTGACATCAATTATAGCAGAATGCCCATCCCTTCATCCACTAGCGGCCCCGTATATTCGATGGCGACAGCTTTATCTTTTCGCAAGGGTAGCATATCGTAAACCTCATCGCGATCGCTTGAATGCGCGATAACTTCCCCCCAAAGCGGGGTTCCATCTTCATCGAGTTCGGTATAAGCAATCAACACCCACTCGTCGGGGTAGCGATCGTAAATTTCATCTAGAGAGAGAATGTTTTCGGTTTGATGTGTTGTCATAACAATCTCCAGAATAGGATGGATATGTAGGGGCGATTCGCGAATCGCCCCTACACGAGAACCAATTAACTACTCGGTTCGGGAATGGAAATATCGATCGCCGTTACCGACGCATCCGGTTTTAAGGTAGACAGAGGCGGTTGAATTTCGGCAGGATTTCCCACTACCAACGTCACGATATTTTCTGGTCGTAAATGTTCTTGCGCCACCCGCAATACATCCTCGGCAGTGGTGTTGCGAACTCCCTCTTGATATTGGAAAATAAAATCTTCAGGGTAGCCGAAATATTCGTAGCGCATCAACCGGGATAGAATTCGAGACGGATCGGCAAAATTGAAGATAAACGAGTTGAGTACCGAGTCCTTGGCATATTGCAACTCTTCGGCCGAAACGGGTTCGCTGCGAATGCGATCGACCTCTTCTAAAAGCGATCGTACCAGAGGAACTGTGGCATCCGATCGCGTATGTCCGCCTGCAATAAACGTGCCATCGTAATCGTAACTCGGACTCCAATACCCGTAAACCGAATAGGCCAAACCTTGGCGCGATCGAATCTCGTTAAACAAGCGACCGCCAAACCCATTTAAAACCCCATTCATCACCGACAACGCCGGATAGTCGGGATCGTCGAGTTGACCGCCAAGATGTCCCATTTGCACGTAACTTTGGGTGAGTTGGGGAAGTTCGGCAAAAAACAAACCCCCTTGACGTTCGGACGTGGCATTCGGAATGTCTAATGGTGGCGGTTCTCCGGGTACGTTCCAGTCCGCAAAAGTGTCTTCGACTAACTTTTTCATTTCGGCCGTGTCGAAGTCCCCCGTAATCCCTAAAATGGCGCGATCGGGACGAAAATATTGACGGTGGAACTCGACTAAATCTTCGCGATCGATATTGGCAAGGGTTTCGTATTCGGGAATGCGAGCGTAAGGACTCTCTTCGCCGTAGAGTAACTGATAGAATTCCCGGCCGGCAACATCGCTAGGATCGTCGTTGCGACGGGCAATATCGCCGCGCATTTGGGTTTTGGCCACGTCTAATTTATCGGGCGAAAATACAGGTTGGCGCAAAATTTCAGCAAACAACGGAAACACCGTTTCTACGTCTTCGCTGAGGGCGCTAAAACCCGCCGAACCCGCCGTCGTCCCAATGCCAACTTCGACTGAGGCGGCCCGTTGTTCGAGAAATTCGTTAATTTCATCGGGCGATCGCGACTCGGTTCCTCCCGTTCTCATTACCGTCGCCGTCAAACTGGCTAACCCCACTTTATCGGCTGGTTCCAAGCGATCGCCCGTATGTACGAGTACGTTACCGCTCACTAGGGGCAGTTCCCGATCTTCCATGAGGTACACGACCAGACCGTTATCCAACTCGAAGCGATCGTACTCCGGGATCTGGACTTGGGGGGCTGGGGGAAACTCCAAGTCGGGGTAGCTGCGGGGTGCGTCGGCGGCGAACAGAGGCGATCGCCCCATGCCAACTAACAACAGGGTGACAACCAGCAACCCCACCCACAGGGTACGCTTCCAGAGTCGATACAGATTTCGCGATCGGCGCATTACCTCGAGAACTCCTTGTGTTAGCAGGTGACTCGATTTTGATTTTAGATGATTTTACGGAAAATTGTCAGGCAATTGTGGCGCAGCGCGATCGGGTATGATGGCCGAGGCTCCACCGACGATCGCGCTTTTATGTTATATCGCATCTCCCATCAAACCAGTTATAGTTACAATCAATCGGTCTATTTGCGCCCGCATTTGTTGCGCTTGCGACCGCGCTGTAACGGCTGGCAAAAACTCCACGACTTCTCGCTTTTGGTGCAACCCCAACCCCAGGGGCGATCGGAACTTATCGATCTCGATGGCAACGCGATCGTCAAGTTGTGGTTCGATAAGCCCACCCAACTGTTACAGTTAATGGTAACATCAACGGTAGAAACATTTCAAGACAATCCCTTTAATTTTTTATTGGATCCGATCGCCCTTCAGTTACCGATCGCCTATTCGAGCCAGCAGCGATCGCGACTGTCTGCTTACCTGCAACCCGATCGGCAAGTTTTCGATCCGGCCAGCGTGGAATTGGCCCGCGAGATCGATCGCGAAGTGGATAGCAATACGAGCTTTTTTCTCACTACCTTAAACCAGCGCATTTACAATGACTGCGAGTATATCGTCCGGCTGACGGGTGCGCCTTGGTCGCCGGGTTTGACTTGGACAGAAAAACGCGGTTCCTGTCGAGATTTTACCCTATTGTTTGCCGAAGTTTGTCGGGCGGCGGGGTTAGCGGCGCGGTTTGTGAGTGGCTATCAAGAAGGCGATCGCGACCAAGAAAAACGCGACCTTCATGCGTGGGTAGAAGTCTATTTACCCGGTGGCGGTTGGCGGGGTTACGATCCCACTTACGGGTTAGTTGTCAGCGATCGTCATATTGCGTTAGTCGCCAGTCCTTCCGCACTTGAAGCTGCGCCTATTTCAGGTCAAGTTACGCCAGTCGAACCTATATTCGTAACCGGGAAAGCAGTGGAGACAAACATGGAGTTTCAACTTAACATTGACCGAGAACATTAAAGATACAAGCCTCTTGTTTTCGCAGGAAAAAGATGTTTCTAAGTAACTATTCAGGTGTCCGATCGTCAACAAGCGTAGAAACCCGGTTTCTGGCGGATTTCCAGATAAAATTCGAGTTTATCCGTTGAGAAACCGGGTTTCTGAGTGCCACCTGAATGCTTACGTTTCTAATTTTGAATTTTGAATTTTGAATTCTGAATTGGAGCGTAGCGACTGACGCGCGATCGTAAGGAATTATTCAGGAGGACATCCCAAGCTATCGCGAGTCGAAATTCCGGTAACGGGATTGACTCCTTCAGCGCGATCGCACATTAATTTGACCTGATAGCGATCGATAATGGCTCCCGAAAAATCCGCCCCGGTAATAATCGCATCGAAAAAACGAGTGCGACTTAGCATGGCATCGGTAAAAATAGTATCGGTCAAATTAGCAGCATCAAAAATGACGCGATCGGCGAAGGTTTCGGTTAAATCGGCCCCCGTTAAATCTGCTTTGAAAAAGGCCGCTTTGGTGAGAATCGTTCGCGCTAGGTTCGCATTTTGAAAATTGGCTCCCCGCGCGTCTGCACCTGCAAATGAGGTTCCTTCTAAATCTTTACCCGAAAAGTCTCGATAGTGCAATTCTGTGAGGGTATAGTTCACATTCTTATCGAGGGCGATCGCGCTTCCAGGTAGGAACAACACGGCCCAGCTTATCCATAAGATTAAGGCAAGAATTCCTAAGAATTTTGGTTTCATCGGTGACAAGGATTTGGCTTTTGCAATTGCTCTAATTTGTAAGTATTCAGGTGGTACGCAGAAACCCGTTTTCTACAGCAGCGAGCGATCTATCCATATTCGTAGCACAGATCCTCGCAATTGTCAAATCAGATTTTCAAGATTAAGCAACAGATAAAAATCTAGATGTAGGGGTGATTCGCGTTTGGCGCAGCCTTTGCGTAGCAAATATCACCCCTACAATGAAAACAACCACAATGTAAAAAAATGGTAAATTAGGTTGTATTTGTATACTAAGGACGCACGTTTTCGATCGCCTCTAAGCAGCGCAAAAACGATCGCGCCTCGGGGTCGGTCGATCGCAAAAATTCTGGCGGTGTCGCCACTTCTGCCAAGTTCCCGGCGTGCATTAACCCAATGCGATCGCCGAGGACAAAGGCTTCGCTAATGTCGTGGGTGACGAAAACAACTGTTTTGTCTAACTGCTTTTGTAAGCTGCGAAATTCCTGTTGTAACTCCAAGCGAGTGATGGGATCGAGTGCGCCAAAAGGTTCGTCCATGAGTAAAATAGGCGGATCCGCCGCTAGCGATCGCGCTACACCAATACGCTGTCGCTGTCCGCCAGAGAGTTCGTGGGGATAGCGTTTGAGAAACTGTTCCGGGTTGAGTCCGACTAATTCTAGAAGTTCGCACACTCGCGATCGCGTTTTGTTGGGCTTCCACTTTTCTAACGACGGTACTAAACCGATGTTTTCTTCAACGGTAAAGTGGGGAAACAAGCCAATTTCTTGGATAGCGTAACCGATATGGCGGCGCAGTTCGATCGCGTCCCATTCCAGAGTCGATTTTCCCCAAACTCGGACTTCTCCTGACGTGGGCATCAACAGATGGTTAATTAACTTCATCGTCGTGGTTTTTCCACTTCCACTGCGCCCTAATAAAATTAAGACTTCGCCTTTGACAATGGTTAAATTGAGGTTGCTAAGAATGTCCTTTCCCCCGGCGCGGAAAGCGACATCTTGGAACTGGACGGCAATTTCGGTGTCGTTAATCATAAATCCCTCGTTGCGTTTCTCTGGGGCGCAACGACTTTGGAGGCTCCGCCTCCATTTTACACGAGGCAGAGCCTCGACAATGACGTTCCCTGGCAGAGCCAGAGGAACGAGGGGAATAGAAATCTCATTTTTTGTTTGCCAGTTTCTCTTCTAAAGCGGCTTGCATTTCTTCGACGGGCACCGATCGCCGCAGCCAAATTTCTAACGCCGCCGCCCCCTGTCGGACTAACATTTGCGTGCCGTCAATGGCGATCGCGCCTTGTTTTTGCGCTAGGGCTAAAAATTGCGTCGGACGTGGGTTATAAATCAGATCGTAGGCGATCGCGTCAATGGGTAAAGTCGCCAAATTTGCCGCTTCCACCGGAGAGCGATCGACCTCCGGTTCCATACCGATGGGCGTAGCATTAACTAACAGATTAGCATAGGGCAGCGCTTCCGTCAAATTTCCCCACAAGTAGCCGCGCAGAGGAGTGTTTAAATTCGCAGCATCCCAACTGCTTAAAAACTGTTGCAGTTTGTCAGGGTTACGTCCGATGATGCCAATTTCTTTGACCCCCAAGCGATCGCATCCTACCACCACCGCTCGCGCTGCGCCGCCGTATCCTAAAATGAGCGCTTTTTGTTGGCTCCAATCGCGATCGAGATTTTGCAATGGAGCCACAAACCCATCGACATCAGTATTGGTTCCCGCCCAACCTGCATCGTTTCGCCATACGGTGTTAACGGCTCCCACTGCTTTCGCACCCGCAGAGATTTCGGCTAAAAATGGTAAAATTGCCTGTTTGTGGGGAATGGTGGCGTTAAAGCCAACAACACCTAATGCGGTTAAACCCGCGATCGCGTCGGCTAAGTTTTGCGGCGCGACGCGAAAAGGAATGTAAGCAAAATCGAGTCCCATGACCGCGATCGCCCGGTTGTGCATGGTGGGAGAGAGAGAATGTCCGACGGGATCGCCGATAATTCCAAGCAGTTGAGTGGTTCCAGAGATGT
>CAKZKB010000296.1 GCA_937121005.1 uncultured cyanobacterium
ATGCTGTTCCAAGGGAAGACAGCACAGCGCGATCGCGTGGCGACGGAAAATCTCCCCCTAGAAGAACGCCTCACCCAACACATTATCGATGGCGAACGCATCGGTTTAGAAGACGCACTCGACAAAGCCTTAGAACAATATCCCGCCTTGGAAATTATCAATACCTTCCTTCTCGACGGGATGAAAGTCGTTGGCGAACTGTTTGGATCGGGACAAATGCAGCTTCCGTTCGTGCTTCAGTCGGCGCAAACCATGAAAGCGGCGGTGGCACATTTAGAACCATACATGGAAAAATCGGAAGCGGGAGATAACGCCAAAGGAACCTTTGTTATCGCGACGGTAAAAGGGGACGTTCACGATATCGGCAAAAATTTAGTTGATATCATTCTCTCCAACAATGGCTACCGAGTGATCAATTTGGGGATCAAGCAACCCGTCGATAACATTATCCAAGCCTACCGCGAACACAATGCCGATTGTATCGCCACGAGCGGACTGTTGGTAAAATCCACTGCGTTTATGAAGGACAATTTGGAAACCTTCAACGAACAAGGTATTACCGTCCCGGTGATCCTCGGCGGTGCAGCGTTGACTCCCAAGTTCGTCTACGAAGACTGTCAAAATGCCTATAAAGGTAAGGTGGTTTACGGGAAAGATGCTTTTGCTGACTTGCATTTTATGGACAAATTGATGCCAGCGAAAGCAGCAAATAATTGGGACGATCTGCAAGGGTTTTTAGACGAACAAGATGAGAATGAAACTGTAGGGGCTAAGCATTCTGGAGATAACGGATCGAAGTCTTCAGTCGATGAAGAACAGAATGCTTCGCCCTCCGCCCCCGTCGAAGTTGATACTCGGCGATCGGAAGCAGTCGAAATTGACATCGATCGCCCCATTCCTCCCTTCTGGGGAAGCAAAATTCTTCAGCAAGAAGACTTGTCCCTCGATGAAATTTTCTGGTATCTTGACTTACAGGCCCTATTTGTGGGACAATGGCAGTTCCGCAAGCCAAAAGGACAGTCGCGCGAAGAATACGACCAGTTTTTACAAGAGACGGTGCATCCGATTTTAGCCAATTGGAAGCAGCGCATCATCGATGAAGATTTGCTGCATCCGACGGCAGTTTATGGGTATTTTCCTTGCTTGTCGGAAGGAAATGTGCTATACGTTTACAATCCCGATGCAGTTGTCGATCGCCAGTATATTCCTGCATCGGAAGAACCCATAAAAGTGTTTGAATTTCCGCGCCAGCGATCGAAGCGGCGATTGTGCATTGCGGACTTTTTCTTACCGAAAGAAATGGCACGAGACGGCGATCGCCTGCGTGTCGATGTCTTCCCCATGCACGCGGTGACGGTAGGAGAATTTGCTACCGAATTCGCCAACAAACTGTTTGCGTCGGATGAGTACACCGATTATTTATACTATCACGGTATGGCAGTGCAAACCGCAGAAGCCATGGCAGAATGGGTGCACGCCAAAATTCGCCAGGAATTAGGATTTGGCGATGAAGACTCGGACAACATCCACGATATCTTATTCCAACGCTATCGCGGTTCTCGCTACAGTTTTGGCTATCCCGCTTGTCCGAATATTAAGGATCAGCGCAAACAGTTGGATCTGTTAGGGGTCGATCGCATTGGAATGTCGGTAGACGAAAGCGAACAACTCTATCCCGAACAGTCTACCACCGCGATCGTCGCTTACCACCCAGTGGCGAAATATTTTAGTGCATAGTTGTTAATGAGTGTCGAAATCGGGGGCAAACTGAATTTTTCCGGCGCGATCGAACAGGTTATAGCTAACCCAAAAAACCAATGCGAAAAGCAGTTCGTCGCTGGATCGATCGCTTCTTTGATTGGTTTCAAATCGTTGCCTCGGCAGTGACGATCGCCGATTTTATCCTCCGTATCCTACCATGAGCGCATCTATCTGTAGGGGCTAGGCATTCGCACAAATCAACAAACGATTTTACCGATCGCGAAACATAGCGAACACCTCGCCCTGTCCAATACCGTTTTTCAGAAAAGGCGTTACACTTCAGTTTGGGCGAACGCCGTTCGCCCCTACCTCCCAATTCCCATCTGTTGCATTAATTCTGGAAATTGGTACAACTCCCAAATCAAAATTAAGGTTAAGGTTTTAAAATCGTCTTCGAGGCGATGCGGGTTTTCTT
Organism: uncultured cyanobacterium; assembly: GCA_937121005.1. GTDB lineage: Bacteria > Cyanobacteriota > Cyanobacteriia > Cyanobacteriales > Geitlerinemataceae > CAKZKB01. The sequence goes on from CAKZKB010000296.1 coordinate 2,177, forward strand.
GCGTTCCCCTTCCGTGAGTTCTTCTCCCGCTTGCAAGCGAGTGGCGCTGGTTTGTAACACCGTCGCCCCACTATCGTCGCCCAATTGTAGCGCCGTTTTGGCCGCCGCCTGCAACAGCGTCGCCGCCCCCGATCGATCGCCCTGTTTCAACTTCGACTCGGCGATCTGAGTTTGGCGGTACTTTGCTAGGGCCCAAACGTGCTGCTGTACGTCGCGATCGGGGGCCGGGACAAACCCCGTCACCGCATTGGCTTCTACCGTCACGGGTTCGGTGGTGACTCCCTGTTTATCCGCCGCCGGATCGTCGTAACGTACCTGCAAGCGAGCGATCGCGTGTCGTCCCGCCTCCAGTTGACCCACATATAAATTCACCAACACGACGCGGGGTGCGTCCGCCATCAAGTCCCCCAAGCGGACAGCGTGCTGTCCCGCTTCCGGTTGCACCGTCAACTCGATCGTCTCTGGGGACACCTGGGCGATCGGCTTGAGTTCGGCCAAGCGCACCTCTGGTGATAAGGTTAGCAGTAAATGGGCGTTGGTCAGTTGCACCGATCGCGCCCGATCGAACAGTCGCCCGAACTCTTGCGCCACCTGCTGCGGATCCTCAATATAAGATAGAGTGCCACCGCCCGCGTCAGCCAATTTTTCCAGTACGTCTTGGTTCCAGCGATCGCCGAACCCCAAACAGTTGAGCGTGATGTTGTACCCCACCGCCAACTCAGCCAGCTTCAGAGCGCGATCGTTGTCGCCATGTTCGTTTTCGCCATCCGTGAGCAAAAACGCCTGGGAAATGCGCCCCTGCTTGCCTTTGGCGAGCTCTTCGATCGCCGGCTTCATCGCCCCGTCGATGGACGTGCCCCCACCCGTTTTCAGAGACGCGATCGCGTCCTTCGCTGCTTCGGGATCGGACAGGGGTCCACTCGCCACCAGTACCTCCGTCTTGTGGTCGAATGCCACCACCGACAGCAGATCGTCAGGAGAGAGACGATCGACCATTTGGCACGCCGCCTCTTTCACCGTGTTTAACGGCTTGCCCGCCATAGAGCCACTGCGATCTAAAATCAGACAGAGGTTAAGCGGGGCCGTGCGCCCTTCGGTTTGGGTTTTGCCCGTCGAAATCGCGATCGACATCTGGCGCTGGTTTGAGGGCGATCGGGCATCGATATTGGGGTCGTTGAGGGCGGGGTGGACTTTGACTGACATCGTTTTCACAAGTGGAAATGTAGGGGTCAACGGCGTTGACCCTCTGTGGAACGGGGTAGCAGCGTTTACCCTGTTTGGCAAGAGCGAGGCGTATCTCTAGGGCGAATGCCATTCGCCCCTACAACTGGTCGCTGATTCCGCGCTACTATATTTTAAGGGTAACGCTGTTGTTGCCGACGCATACAGGTCAGTCACGTCTATGAACTCACCCATCCGAGCCGTTCAGTCCGGCAGTTATTACGGGGATGCTTACTATCGCACGCCGCCCCCGGATTTAGAATCGTTGTTGTTAAAAGAGCGCATCGTCTATTTAGGACTGCCCCTGTACTCGTCCGACGATATCAAGCGGCAAGTGGGCATTGATGTCACAGAATTGACGATCGCTCAACTGCTGTACTTGCAATTTGACGATCCCGACAAACCCATTTATTTCTACATCAATTCCACCGGAACCTCGTGGTACGATGGCGACGCGATCGGGTTTGAAACGGAAGCCTTCGCTATATGCGATACCCTCAGCTACGTCAAACCCCCCGTACATACCATTTGTATCGGTCAAGCCATGGGCACGGCGGCGATGATTTTGTCGGCGGGCACCAAAGGCTGTCGCGCCAGTTTACCCCATGCGACGATCGTCCTCAACCAAGCTCGCAGTGGCGCACAAGGGCAAGCCAGCGACATCGAAATTCGCGCCAAAGAAGTGCTGGCAAACAAGCGCACGTTCTTAGAAATTATGGCCAAAAATACCGGCCAGTCCATCGAGAAAATTGCCAAAGATACCGATCGCACCTTCTATCTCACCCCAGAAGGAGCCAAAGAATACGGCTTAATCGATCGCGTTCTCTCCAGCCGCAAAGAACTTCCCAGTGCCACTGCTACGGCCCATTAACTCTCGTTTTCCTGTTCGACGTTTACCTTTTTTTGTGAAGTCCTATGCCTATCGGTGTTCCCAAAGTTCCCTATCGCTTGCCCGGAAGTCAGTTCGAGCAGTGGATCAGCATCTACACGCGCTTGAGCCAAGAGCGAATTATTTTTCTGGGTCAAGAAGTAACCGACGGTTTGGCCAACCAAATTGTCGCCTATCTGCTCTATCTCGACTCGGAAGATCCCAACAAACCCATCTATTTGTATATCAACTCTCCCGGCGGTTCGGTGACGGCGGGCATGGCGATTTACGATACCATGCAGTATATTAAGTCAGAAGTCGTCACCATCTGCGTGGGTTTGGCTGCCTCTATGGGTGCGTTTTTGCTAGCAGCCGGAACCCCCGGAAAACGCCTCGCCCTTCCCAACGCGCGGATCATGATTCACCAACCCATGGGAGGCGTAGGACGGCGACAAGCGACGGATATCGACATCGAAGCGCGGGAAATTCTTCGCATTCGTCAGCTACTCAATGAAATCCTGTCCCAGCGCACGGGACAAACTCTCGATAAAATTGAGAAAGACACCGATCGCGACTATTTCTTGTCGGCACACGATGCCCAAGAGTACGGCTTGATTGATAAAGTCATCGACGATCGTCCTTAAAAAGGTATGAGGTATGAGGTGTGAGGTGTGAGGTATGAGGTACGAGGGTTTTTGCCTGACCCATTACCCATTACCCCTTACCCTCGTTCCTCTGGCTCTGCCAGGGAACGTAATTGTCGAGGCTCTGCCTCATGTAAAAGTTGGCAAACTTTTAGACAGAGGTGTTTAATTCTGAATTCTGAACTCTGAATTGGAGCGAAGCGACCCATTACCAAAATGTCAAAATGTCAAAAACAGAGGAGTGCTATCGCGTTTTAGGGTTACAATTGGGAGCGAGCTTGGCGGAGGTGAAAGTAGCTTTCCGGCGGCTCGCTCGCCAATATCATCCTGACATGAATCCGGGCGATCGCGCTGCCAGCGAAAAGTTCATGCAGGTGCACGCGGCGTACAAGCATCTCCTCGCCACGCTTCCCGACAAACCGCCTGCAAATTCCCAAAGCGATCGCGATTCTTCGCCCTCGAAACCCACATCCGAATCGAAGGAGAAAAAGGTTAAAATTAAAGTCAAACGCCAACCGCAACCGAGCGATCGCGTTCGTTACGACGCTCCTCTATCGGAAGTCGATCGACGGTTAAAACGAGACTCCTACGATCGCTTGCAATATTTGTTTAGAATTCAGAAACTTCCGAGGGCGATCGCCCTAGTGGAAGCCCTTGCCGAGCGGCTACCCAAAGATGTAGAAATACGACAGTGGCAAGCCGTGACGTACCATCGTTTCGGACGCTATCTCGTCGATCGCGGCGAGTTTGAGAAAGCCAGAATTTATCTCAAAAAAGCCCTACGCACCGATCCCCACAACCAGACGCTGTGGAAGGAAGTCGAACGCGAATTCAACCGCATCGAACGCCAAATGAAACTGTAGGCAAAAAAATCTAAAATTCATACGAGGCATCCGATCGCTCGGCCCGGTAGATGCTATAATAGGGCGAACTGGGGAGGAGGCGATCGCAAGTCGATCGTCCAAACGTGGTAGAGTAAAAAATGGTGATTTTAGAAGCATAACTGTGGAACCGCCCGTCGATCGCATTCGCCTGTCGCAAACCGCCAAAGACCAACTGAGCAAGCTCAAACGCCAAACCAAGATCGATCGCTGGAATGTCTTGTGTCGGTGGGCATTTTGTCGATCGCTTTGCGAAGCCACCACTCCCTCTCCCGTGCCCGTTCCCGCCGATAGTAACGTCGAACTCTCTTGGCAAGTATTTGGTGGCGAACTCGGCGACTTTTTAATCGCCGCCTTAAAACAACGCTGCCAAAATGATGGCTTGGGGTGCGACAAAGAAACCCTGGCCCAACAATTTCGCTTGCACCTCCATCGCGGAATTGGCTATTTAGCCGGCGATCCCGATTTAAAACGCATTGAAAATTTAATTCATTTAGTCACCTCCCAGGTTGGGGGAACGAAAGGCGATCGCTCGAATATTTAATGCCAACCGCTAAGCGCTTCGCGCAGGCTACGCGAACGCGGAATTAAAAATTAAAAATTAAAAATTTCAACCCCATGTCTAAAGCCAGGAGATTGTGCGGATGCTTTGCTTTTGTTGTCCACGAATAAATTCGGGGGCTTGTATCCGAGATCCTTTTGGTCGTATCAATTTTAGATTTACGCCTGATGTGAATTAGCCAAAACTCTCTCATATCAGAGCCGCTCGAACAGTTACTGTATTTGTAGGGGTAGGGACGGGGGCGCTCCCCCTAAAGCGATCGCGCCTGTGGTATCCTGAGATTAAAAATCCATCCCCCATCTTTACCCAACGGGCGAGAGCGGCGTAAAATTTTAGCTATAACCTAAAACCTAAGTCCTAAAACCTAACACCTGACAATGAGAATTCAAGGCATTATCGTTTCCGACTTGCAGGGGCGCATCCACTGGCCCGCCGTGGCCACCGCCGGAATTCGCTACGCCGTCACCCACGCCACCGAAGGGGTCGATCGCGTCGCCGACACCTTCAGCCTCAACTGGGTTGCCATTCCCCAAGTGGGGTTGACGCGGGGCGCGTACCACCAGTTTCGCCCCCAAAGCGACCCCCGCCAACAAGCCGATCGCTTCTTGTCCGTCGTCCGCTTGGAAGCCGCAGACTTCCCCCCCGTACTGGAAGTCAGCAGTACCGACGGAGTGTCCGTCGATCGCCTCACCTCCGCCCTCTCCGCCTGGTTGGGGCGCGTAGAAGCCGCCACCCAACGCCTCCCCATTCTTCGCGTTTCCGGGAACCTATGGCGATCGCTTGGCAACCCCCGCGCCTTCTCCCGCTATCCGGTGTGGATCGTCCATCACAGCAGCGCCCTCGAACCCGCCGTCCCCGCCCCCTGGGACACTTGGACGCTATGGGAATACAGCGATCGCGCCAACGTTGCGGGGATCGTCGGCTGGACGAAAGCCAGTTGGTTTAACTGTACCCAAAAAGGGACGAGCAATCCCGATATTCTCGAGTTACAAAAACGCCTGCAAGCAACGGGTTTTTATATCGGCAAAATGGATGGAGTCTTCGGCGATCGCACCGAAGAAGCCGTCATCGAATTCCAAACCGCCGCCGGAGAGCGCGTCGATGGCATCGTCGGCCCCAAAACCTGGAGCAAACTGGCCGGAGGCGCAGCTAGCTTCTTTAAAACCGTCACCCAAGAAAGCACCACTAGCCCAGAGATCGCCCCTGGAACCCGCTTGAGCGAACTGTTTACCAACTACCAAAGTTCCCCCCAACGGGAACAACTGCTCGAGGAGTTGCAGCAAAAGATTCCCCAACCGACATTAAAAGAATTTGCCCGCCAGTGGCGAGAGCAGGTGAAAGCCACCAACGTTCCCATTTATCTGGTAGATGTAGCCAAATACTACCGAGGGTTGCCCCATCACGTCCGCGCCCTCGACTGGCTGCAAAAACAACTCCCCGCCGCCGATATCGAAGCCTTCGCCGCCGGGTGGCACGAAGCCGCAACGCTGCCGGAAACGCCCCTGTTAATCGTCGATGCCGTAGAATCCTACCGCGCCCTGCCTTACCAAAACCAGGCCCTAGAATGGTTGCACGAGCAAATGTCCCCGGAAATGCTGCGCGAGTTTGCGAGTCGCTGGCGGCGGTAGCGCCTTGTTGCGACCCAGGCGCGATCGTGGGTATAGTGTGACTGGGTAACTTTGGTTTGCCCGATCGCTTTGGAGTAAGCGGAGGGACAACGCTAGGAACTGTCCGCTTCAAATTCTCTGGGTTTGCGCCAGAGGAACTGTCAAAAGATGTGAAGCGATCCGATCGCTTATATTGGATTGAGGAGTGAGGGAATCCCCCAGTGATGAGACTAACAAAACTATTTGCAACCCTTATAAGCGCCCTGGTGCTGCTCTCAGCTTGCGGTGGCGCGACGGATACGGAAACAGAAACGGGTACCAACGGCGAGACGGACGCACCCGCAGCCGAAACAACGGACGAGCCGGAGCCGGCCCTTCCCGAGTCGAAAGTGCTGCAAAAATCTCCTGAAGCCGACCAAGTTGACGACCAAGGACAGTTCCAAGAAGTTAGCATCGACAACCTCGAAACCTACCAACATCCATCGGGGCTGTTCTCGCTACAAATTCCCGCCGGCTGGACGATTAACGATAACAGCAAACCGGAAGAGGTGATTATCTTGTGGTTCGATCCGGCCCAAAATGCCTCGATCGGCGTGGATATTTTCGACGCACCGCCGGAAATCACTGACGACAATTTGTCTCAACTGTTGCAGCAGTTTCTACAAGGCACGTTCGGGACGCAAACGAATTTTGCCATGTCCGAGCCGGAAGTGCAACCCGACGGCAGCATTCGCGTAGCCTGGGGGTATGTCGAGAGTGTCGAAGGCGGGAGCGGTTGGCTGCAAGGGAACAGCTTTATCCAAAAAATAGAGGATAAGGTCTCGATTCTCAATGTGTTTGTGGTCGGTTCTCAGTTTGACGATCTGCAAGATTCCCTCTCGCGAGTGATTAACAGTTACGAGGTCGATGCTTCGGTGCAAATTCCACCTCCCCCCGCAACCCCAGAAGCAGGCGAAGCGGCTCCCGAAACACCGTAAGTCGCGTCGATCCAATTCAGAGTTCAGAGTTCAGAGTTCAGAGT
>CAKZKB010000297.1 GCA_937121005.1 uncultured cyanobacterium
ACTGTCAAAGTTTACGGTTGCAATTTTCAAGTCAAAAAGTTTAAGACTTGGCAACCCAAACTTAAACCCACTCTATCACTATTCTAAATGTTTCACACAGGGGGATATTCCCCCTTTTTTACCATGACTCTTGAAGTAATTAACGGTAAAACAAGCGGCTGGCTTGGAGAAAATACCATCTACATCGGACGTTCCTGTTACGGAATGCAAGGCAGTATCTTAGCCAATCCCTACAAAATTGGGAGAGACGGCGATCGCACTCAGGTGATGGCAAAATACCGTCGTTGGTTGTGGAAACAAGTCACCGAACGCGGCCCGGTTTACCATGAATTACTGAGGATGGCAAGGCGTTCGCGTACCGAGCATCTGAAACTCGCCTGTTGGTGCAAACCCGAACCTTGTCATGGGGACATCATCAAAAACTGTATCGAGTGGCTCATAACACAAAATTAGGATCTCCCCAAAATCCCATTCCCTCTCGTTTAGCCACATATTGAGACTTGATAATGTCAACGTACAGGTTAAGCGATCGCAAGGTCAAAGTGTGTCGGCACAGTGGAGTTAAGTCAGTGCTGCATCAACGATCGCGACCTGTAAATTTTCTCGGCCTTGTTCGCCTTCCCTGTACCAGTCAGCGAGGATGCGGCCGTAGCGATCGCGGCCCCATTCCTCCATAGAAACCTCTCGATCGGCGATCGCCTTCTCCAGAAACTCCTTCGCCCTCATTCCCCACTTCGAGTCCGGTTCTGGACAGTCGATGAACCTGCACCGGACAGGGAGGATCCGATGCCCTTTCTGGATTTTTAGGGTATCTCCGTCAATAACAGAGTCGATTTTTGCAGGTTTAATGGGCATTTTTCTCTGAAAAAGGTACAAAAATGTGATATTATTAGTATAGTTCTGGACAATTCAAGTTACAATAGGGTAAGCTGAGAAAGCTAACCTCTTATCTGAACAGGGAAAATGTTTAAAGCACTCCTCGTCATCTTAACTAGCACTAGCAATGTCACTCCAATTAATATCTCAACCGTACAGGTTGAACAAGACAATCAATTTACTCCGGTCGCTGGTTGCTATTATGTTGGGCCTCCATTATATTGGGTTTGCGACTAAAACAAGTGCTCAAATTGTACCTGATACAAGTTTACCAACGAACTCAGTTGTTGAGATAGAAAACGGGGTATTTTGGATTCGCGGTGGTAGTCGATCGCAAACCTATTTATTCCATAGTTTCAATGAGTTCTCTGTACCAACAGGAACGGTTTCTTTGTTTGATAACCCTGTGGGCGTACAAACCATTTTTGCTCGCGTCACGGGAAGTTCTCAATCTATCATTGATGGTATCGTTGGCGCGAACGATACGGCCAGTGTATTTTTGCTCAACCCCAATGGAATTATTTTCGGGGAAAACGCCAGTTTTGAAATTGGAGGATCGTTTGTAGGTTCTACTGCCGATCGCGTTGTTTTTGCTGACGGAACATTATTTGGAACTGATACGAGAAACAACTCTCTACTAACAATAAGCATCCCTATAGGTTTGCAATTTGGCGGCGATCCAGGCGCGATCGTCAATCGTTCTCGTGCTAATCCAGATCCAGTTCGAGGCGGAGTTCCCAGAGGTTTAGAGGTTTCACCGGGACAAAACTTAGTCTTAATTGGGGGAGAAATTCGTCTCGATCGCGGATATATTTTTGCGCCTGGATCAACTGTTGAGATTGCTAGCTTTGCAGCCAATAGCTATGTGGAGTTTGGAAATTATCACGGATCTCAATATCAAGATATCTACGCAGAATCTTCTTGGATAGATGTCTCCAATTTTGGCGTTTCACTCCCCACTGGGAATATCACGCTCACTGGACGAAATATACATCTAACTGATGGATCTGTTTTTTCGAGCATTGGAATTAACGGTGATTTTGTTAGTAATGGGGACATTACACTTCATGCTAGTGAAAAATTGACACTATCGGGTTTTGGTTTTATCGGAGATCTTCCAAGTCAAACAGCAATATCAACTTCTACGAGTAGCGGTGATGCTGGTAATATTTCAATCAAAGCTAGTAGTGTTCAAATACTAGAAGGTGCATCACTCACATCAGTTGTTGTACCTTTTTTTGATGAGAATCAACAACCACTAACCAATTCTGGCAATGGTGGAAGTATAACTATTAATGCTACTAACTATTTAGAAGTTTCTGGATACAATTCTATCTTTGGGGTTTCCAATATAAACGTAACAACTTTGGATCGAGGAAGTGCAGGTCACATTGCTATTGAGTCTCCCAACTTAAGAGTTGTTAATGGTGGACAAATAACGGCGGAGTCAGACGCTTTTCCCAGCCAGATCGAACAAGCAACTGGTGAAGGAGGCAGCATCTTTATCTCTTCTGAAAATGTGGAAGTTGCAGGCTCTGGGATTGAGTTTGATGGAACGAATATTGCCAGCCAAATTGATGTTAGCAGCGAGAGTTTAGGCCCTGCCGGAAGTTTGGAAATCAAAGGCGATCGCTTAATAATAAGTGACGGTGCTGAAATTACCGCTAGTAGTGGTTTTGGAGATGCTGGTAATATTTCAATTCAGAACGAAAACATTTATCTCGATCGCGGTACAATTCTAGCAGAAACCACCTCTGGACAGGGGAACATTTTCCTGAATTCTAACAATATCCAACTTCGCGATCGCTCCCAAATTACAGCGAATGCTACGG
>CAKZKB010000298.1 GCA_937121005.1 uncultured cyanobacterium
TTAGAGAATGCGATCGCCCTGCGAGAAGTGGCGACACCCCCCGCCCCCCCTATAGAGACCATGCAACCGATGCAACCCATGCAGCCCATGCAGCCCATGCAGCCAATGAAAATGGGCAATATGGAAATGGGAAATATGGAGATGCGAATGGGAAATATGGAAATGCGTCTGGGATCGCCAGCCTCCAGTCCCCAACGGCGGTTTTGTTCCCAATGCGGGGCGGCGGTACAACCGGGCGATCGCTTTTGTTCGAGTTGCGGACATCAACTTTCTTAGGGCTATTCTACCATCCATGGGTGCGATCGCGCTTCTGCCTCTTCTTGCGATATCGCGCCTTGGCGATCGACAACTTCCATACTTTGGCGAATCTTATCGATGACATACAAATGATATTGAATGTCCTCGATCGATCGATCCTCTGGTAGTGTTTCTAGCAAGTCTCGAACTTGCCCTTTAACGCTGTTCGTCATTTTCCCTCCAAAGGCGATGCAAAGTTATATGAGAATTTGTAGGGGCGAAGACGTTCGCATAAGTTAACGAACAATTTTACCGATAACTAAACAGGGCGAATGCTTCGCCCGCCCAGGTGTATCAAATTGTACCATCGATCGCCCGTATTTAGTGTTATACAGCAAATCGATGTAGGGGCGAACGGCGTTCGCCCAATTGCAATTGTAGCATCAGGTGTCAATCTAAAAATTGGAACGATCGCGAATCGCCTCCACCAACTTCGCCAACACCTCATCAACCGCCATCGAGCCTAACTCCCCAGAGGCGCGAGTGCGGACGCTGATACTGTTAGACTCAACCTCCTTCGCACCCACAATTCCCATCACGGGGATCTTGGCTTTTTCCGCATTGCGGATCGACTTGCCCAAGCGTTCGTTACTGTCATCCGCTTCGGCACGAGTTCCCGCCACTTTCATCTTTTGCGCTACCTCCTTGGCGTAGGGCAAAAATTCGTCGCTGACGGGCAACAAACGCACCTGTTCGGGAGCCAGCCACAACGGGAAATCTCCCGCGTGTTCCTCAATTAGAATACCGATCAAGCGCTCTAGAGACCCAAACGGGGCGCGGTGAATCATCACCGGACGGCGACGCGATCCGTCCTCGGCCACATATTCTAACTCGAAGCGTTCCGGTAAATTGTAGTCTACCTGAACCGTCCCTAATTGCCACTCCCGCTCTAAAGCGTCGTGGAAGATGAAATCGAGTTTCGGCCCGTAAAATGCCGCCTCTCCCGGTGCTTCAAAATAGTCCATATTCAAGGTTTGCACGGCGCGACGGATGGCGTTTTCGGCTTTATTCCACGCCTCCTCCGAACCGATGTATTTATCCGAGTTGGGATCGCGGAAACTCAGCCGCGCCTTGAAGTTTTTCAGTTGCAAACTGTCGAATACCGACAAAATCAAATCGACGACATTAAGAAATTCCGCGTCGAGTTGTTCCGGGGTCACAAACAGGTGAGAATCGTCCACCGTGAAGCCGCGCACCCGCGTTAACCCCCCCAATTCGCCCGACTGTTCGTAGCGGTAAACCGTGCCGAATTCGGCCAAGCGCATGGGCAATTCCCGGTAGGAACGCAGTTCGTTTTTGTAGATTTGGATGTGAAACGGGCAGTTCATCGGTTTGAGAACGAAGCCAGAACTCTCTGTTTTTTCTTTGTCCTTCTCCTGCACATCTTTGACTTTGTTGATTGCTGCAACTAAGTCTGCCTTACGCATATTGCTACGTCCAGAAATCTTAAGTTTTGCCGCAATTTCTTTGAGTTGTGGCTTCTTCAGATTTTTAAGTTCTTCCTTTTCAGGGATTTTCAGATCTAAGAAATTGGTCGATTGATTGTTCTCCGACATCATGGGGAACATATCTTCTTGATATTTCTGCCAGTGTCCCGATGTTTTGAACAGATCCACGCGGGCAATGTGGGGGGTGACAACACCTAAATAACCGCGTTGGGTTTGTTCTTCTTTGAGGTAGGTTTCTAGGGTCGATCGCAACAAAGTCCCTTTGGGAGTCCACAAGGGCAAACCCGGCCCGACAATATCGGTAAACACGAACAATCCCAGTTCTTTACCCAATTTGCGATGGTCGCGTTTGAGGGCTTCTTCTTTGCGTCGCTTGTATTCTTTTAGCTGTTCTGGAGTTTCCCAAGCGGTACCGTAGATGCGCTGAAGTTGAGCATTGTTGGCATCGCCGCGCCAATACGCGCCCGCGACGCTTTCGAGATCGAAGGCTTTTGGATGTAAATCTCCGGTGGTTTCGACGTGGGGGCCGGCGCACAAATCCCACCAGAGATCCCCTAGGTGATAGAGGGTAATTGGGTCTTCAATTCCGGCGAGGATTTCAAGTTTGTAGGGTTCTTGGATGGCTTCGATGCGGCGTTGGGCCTCATCGCGCGTCACCTGTTCGCGGACGACGGGCAATTTTTGCTTGATGATTTTCACCATCTCTTTTTTGATGGCTTTGAGATCTTTCTCGGTGAAGGGTTCGGCGCGATCGAAGTCGTAGTAGAAGCCATAGTCCGTCCAGGGGCCGATCGTCACTTGTGCGTCGGGGAACAGCCGTTGTACCGCCATCGCCATGACGTGGGAGGCGGTGTGGCGGATTTTTTTCAGGCGTTCCGACTCGTGGGTACGGGGAAGGTGAATCGGTTCGGCGGCTGGGGCGACGGGCGACTTGACCATGAGAGATGCGGATGAGTACGACGCTTGTGTTATATCTTCTATGATAGCGGGGAGGGTGGGGGTTTCGACAATTGGGCTGCGATCGTCGATTATAGTGGCTGGCTGTATCCTTAATCTTAAAGTAATGTTTGAGACTGGTTGCCAAGAGGACAAGTTGTGCTAAACTAAGTTTTAATTTCTATAATATAGACATTTCTCAAAAATTACTGTTTTGGCGCGGACATGAAAAATCAGGTAAAATCTTTTACTTCAGAAACGCTAACGAATGGCAGGACAGGCTTCTTACATTTGTCAAGCGGACAGACTATATCTACTCCTCGCTTATTTCCTGTTGTGAGTTTAGTTACGAGCACGACGGCTAGAGGTGGTGGAATTTGGAAGTATATTTTACAAGCAAATGGGAAAGATAGTTTGCTTTTAAGAAGTGATATTTCTCTAATGTCTCAGGTACTTCATTTCTTGGATTTCATTCCTAAGAAAATCAAAGGGGTAGAGCGTTGGAGGGATTTAGGAATAAAAGAGTGTTACAGCTTAGACAATTCTATAAACTGCACAAATTCGATTTTCCTGGACTCAGGTGGTTTCAAGTTGCTTTGGAACCAAAAAATCGATCTATCTGCTTATGGTTTATCTATGAGTTCTCATCAGAGTGCCGCATCTATTTTAAATCTTCAAAAAGATTTTGGTGGAGATTTGATTGCTACACTTGATTATCCTTTACCTCCTCGCTTAGTCAAAGAAGAAGCCATAGATAGAATGAAAAAGAGTATTAGTAATGCTGTTAAAACGGCTCGCCTTCTTGAGAAAATCTCAGATTACGATCCTTTTTTGTTTGTTGCGGCTCACGGTCAAGATCGTGAGAGTATGTCATGGTACGTTAGCGAGGTTTTCAAAAGATTTAAGCAACAAGGGCTACAATCTAATCCTTTGGGGTTAGCTATTGGTTCTTTAGTTCCTTTGCGAGGAGCGCATAAGTACACTCGCATTGTTGATATTATCAGAGGACTTCAAGAAAATATACCTGAAGAGAAAAAAAGCCAAACTCCAATTCACGTATTTGGAGTAACGGGTAGTATGATTCCGATATTGATTTACTTGGGAATAGATAGCTTTGATTCAAGTAGCTATGTTCAGGAGACTCGTAGTTTGTGTTATCTAGATCCTGTAACTCGTCATCCTATTCCAATTTTAGAGATGGAAGAGTTACCATGCAATTGTCGAATCTGCCAGTCTGCAAATTTAAGGCATATTCAAGAAGCCTTAACCTCTACAGTTCGAGGTCGTCCAGTTCATCACGGACATTACAAGAGCAAATATTATGCAGATATTGCTTTACACAATCTCGAAATGGATTTTAATTTAGTGGATGAGTCAAAGCAAGCACTTGAGTCAGGAGAACTGCCAGATTATCTAAGGAAACATACCGAAAACTTTCCAAAATTGAGACTTCTCCTAGAAGCGATCGCAGAAGAAGATGACAAACTTCGAGTTAAATTGACCAGGAATAGCGTTTTAATATCCAAGCAAAGGGAGGATCCCCAAGAGGAACAGACAGTTTCTCTCAAACATACCCCTGATGACTTTAATATTTTGAGTAATGGCTATCAACCGTTAGATAACAAGCGAGTCTTACTGTTACTTCCTTGTTCGGTCGATAAGCCATATTCTCAGTCGCGATCGCACCGTATTGTCATGGAACGATTACAAGAAGCAATCGGCGATCGCGTCAATTTGTTACAAAAAGTTACGATTTCTGGCTTGTACGGGCCTGTACCAGAGGAGTACGAACGGCATGAGGCTGTCATGGGGTATGATTTTAAGCTAGATCCCCTAAATACGGCCCAGATCGATCGTGTCGTCGATCGCGTGGTACAATACCTACAGCGCTACGGCGATCGCTATGCTGCCTGCGTAGGGTACGCCACCAGTCGCGCTTACCGAACAGTTTTGGAGGAAGTTGTCAAAGGTTTATCCAAGATCTCTAGGGACCCTCATGGGAATAGCCAATCTTTCGTAGAACTAGCGGTGTTTCCTGTCAAGCCTAAAGCTCGTAGACTAACGGAGTTTTTCCGTCAAACTAATATCGCTGAGTTGATCGATCGGGTAGAGTTAATCCTACAGGATTTATAAAACTCAACGCAAGTAACAAGTTTTTCTGGGGGGTTTATATCGTGTCTTATCAAGCTCTACGGCAGTTGCTAGAAGCAATGTTTGCCGAGTTAAATTCTTCTAACACCATAAGAACGCCAAGAGAACTTTGGCGTGACCATGCTTCAGAAATTGAGCAAATTTTATCCAATTCAAATAATGATGTTAATTCAGTATTCACTCAGCTTGGAGATGAAATTCAGTTACCTAAACCTATAGAAGCTGCGAGGATTTTGCAAAATCTTCGCCAGCGTTTTAGTGCGGAGGAAGTTATTTTAGAAGGAAGAAAACGCTTAGTAGGACGCATTCGTGCCGCAGCAGTCGAAAAGCAGCGTCCTGTTCGAGATGTAAGCAGAAGCACGATCGCCAATGTAGCTGGTGAGATTGCTAGATTAGCTCCAGACTCATTCACGCATTTCTCGAGCTTTCAGGTAGATGGCTGGAGAAGGGTTTCTAACGCGATTGATAATCGCGATGGAATAGTTGTTACGGCCCCAACAGGTAGTGGCAAAACAGAAGTTTTTCTAATGCCTGTAATTTACAAAATTGCCCAATCAATCTATCGAAACCTAAATCCTCCTCATCGTTTTATCATTCTTTATCCGCGAGTTGCTCTACTTAAGGATCAGCTATCTCGAATTTTCCGTTACGTTCACCGTGCAGAACAAGTACGTCTAGGAACCGGACAACTTTCTTTATGGGGAGGCAGCCAAAGTATTGAACATGGAATAATTATTGGTTTTCAATTTGGTGGAATATGTGCTAATTCTACGGAAACTTTAGGTAATCGCTCTATTTTTGAAGAAGACGGCACCTTCAAGATTGTTGATAAATGCCCAATTTGTAATCAAGGTCAACTGAAAGTCGATCGGGATCGTAGAAGTCGCCGCTATCAAGGCAGGAGAATCCCCAGTGGTGTTACTATACTTTACTGTGATAATCCGACCTGTGGAAATGGGTCTGAGTTTTGGGTGTCTATTGCAAAAAACGATCATGCTAAAACTCGCCCTCATATCTTAGTAACTACTGCGGAATCCTTAGATCGCCTTTATTTAAATCCAAAACCAGATTTTGAAAACTATCTGCGACAGTTGACAGGTATCGTTTTTGATGAAGTTCACTTATACTATTCAATTTATGGAGTTCATATTCATAACCTCGTTCGTCGTCTCGAAGAATGGCAAAATGGGCAGCGTTTAGCTAAAATTGCTTCTAGCGCAACGATTTCCGATCCGGACAGCTTTATCGCTAAGTTTTTTTACGGAAATCCCAATACGCCAATATCAGTTCACCTCGCTAGCGATTATGCACAAGAACCTGCGGGTTTAGAAGTGATTTATTTTTTACAATCACCAGAAAATCGCATTAATGCTGGGGCTGCACCTACGTTAATTCAGAGCGTTATGGCAATGGGACACGGAGTCTTAAAAAAGGACAATCGGGCGATCGTATTTTCCGATTCCTTAGATATGGCAGGAAGATTAACAGCCCAAATCAAAGATGCTGAAGAAAATAAACGTCTTTGGCAATTTCGCACTTTGTTTGAAACAATTCAGTTTCAAAATCAGACTTGTATGGGAAGTTTTGTTGGCGAATGCCCCATTTATCTGGAGGGAGAATGCTGGCGGGGAATTTTGACCGATGGGCATTGTTCTCAAGCTATTGCAAGTTTGCGAGACGAGCCTCTACAAATTGTATCAGTATCATCCAAACAGCAGAATGATTATCGAGAAGGAGACTTTATTATTGCTACACCTACTCTAGAAGTCGGAATTGATGACGAAAGAATCAAGGCGACAATTCACTATTTGCCACCCCGAACCGTTTTCTCTTTTATCCAAAAGCGAGGGAGGGCAGGACGTTCATCAGGAGAAATTGCATATACGTTAATGGTTCTCGATACAACTCCATATTCTCAGTTCTACTTGTTTCGTCGAAATCGCTTGATTGAGGGTAACTATGAGCTACCACTAAATCCTCAAAATGAGGTTGTACGTGCAATGCACCGTCTGATTCAGAAAGAGCGAGAAAGGATGGGTCAGTGTTTCCATAATGCTCGTAACAATAATGCAATTGAAGGAATTTGGCGTTGGGTTTGGGAAACGCTAAATGGGTGCTATATTCTTAGACATTATTACGATCGGGAACTAGCATCACTTGACAATTCTCCACGTTCACCCCAAGATCAAGGGCGTGTGAGGCGTACTCTTAGGAATTGGATTCAAAGGGAAAAAGATATATTGGGGAGTTATTTAAGTTTAGGGCAACTTCTAGAAAAGATTCAAGAAGAATCTCCCCAAGAACTACATAATACTGTACGGGACGCTATTAACGCTGTGAATAGCTTCCTGTCAGATCGAAATGTGAGTGCTGACTATGTACGACAACAACTAGGAAGAGTCGATCTAGAATTAGGTCAATTATATTACGCTGATGAAGCGAATCAAGAACTTCTCGAACAAATTACTGAGATTCAAAGAGCAGTTAGAGATGCTTGGATGTCTCTCAGCCGACAACAATCATGGCAGATTGAGTTAAGGCACATCGAATGTCTTTATGACTTCTTTCGTGCTTTAGAGAGAATTTGTGAACCCAAAATTTTAAACATTGCGGCAGACACTTTAAAAAGTGTTCTCCAGTCGATGTTTTATTTATATTTAGGAATCGATGAAACAGATATCCTAGAGGAAGATCGGTATCAACTTGAGGATTATAGTTATTATATACCAGATGCCTACTTCCATACGGTAAAACCAATTGTTATCGAAGCTCGCTATTTAGTGGGATCGTTCCCTAATTTTGATTTATATCAGGAACAACTCACTGAACTCTCTACGACTTTTATCCCCTATAAAACGGTTTACCGCTATCGTCCCAATCCTGAATCCAATCCCAATCCAAATACTTCATATTTAACTGTTCTAAGTATCGAGCATAGTCCAGATGCAGTAAACAGCGATTTACAAACTGTTAATATCCATTTGCGGTCGGAAGGAGTAACGCGAGGTGGCGTTCACTCTCCTAAGAAGATTTATGTTAAATTTTTGGAAAGCGATCGAGAAGGTCAGCAAGCAGTTTCCTTTTGTCCTCGATGTTATGCAATACATAATCTTAGAAACAATCGATGCAATTGCCATCAAGAACTACAAAGAGTCAAGTTGTATGCTGAACCTATTGTTGAGCGAAGCTATGAAGTTTTGGAAGGGGAGCGTCTGATTACGCGGAGCCTCAGTTTTATCGAGAAAATGAATGGAACAACAATCGTTAGAGGTTCTTCAGTTGAAGCTAAACGATTGTTCTGGGACGCTGAAGTTTGCTATTACAGGTATATTGCCAATGCCCAACCCTACACCTTCGATGCTTTATATAATACTCCTGTCCAATACGGGATTCCAACAAAGGGGATTATCTGGAATTTGGATGAGGTTGTAGACCAAATATTGCAGGACGATCGCTTGTGTCAACAAGTGAGTC